>CAYNVM010000012.1:0-33450 GCA_964400645.1 uncultured Akkermansia sp.
TCAGAGGTGGCTTTGAATTATAAGAGGCGAAGCCTCACGTACCAGTCACTAAGTGTGACTTATGGCTTAGTTCAACCAAGGGTCGCAGGTGCAGACCAGGTTGCGGTCGCCGTAGACATTGTCGACACGGGAAGCGTAAGGCCAGAACTTGTGTTTGCGGAGAGAGGGGACAGGGTAGGCGGCTTGGGAGCGTGGGTAAGGGTGCGTCCAGTCATCGGCAGAAACGACTTCTGCCGTGTGAGGGGCATTCTTGAGCACGTTGTCTTGAGGATCCGCCTTGCCCGAGATGATGTCTGAGATTTCCGCATGGATGCAGCGCATGGCTTCAATGAAGCGATCGAGCTCGGCTTTGGGTTCGGATTCGGTGGGTTCAACCATGAGAGTCCCTGGGACAGGGAAAGACATGGTGGGTGCATGGAATCCGAAGTCCATGAGGCGTTTGGAAATGTCATCGACCGAGGTGTGGGCGACGTCGTTGATGGGGCGAGGATCAAGGATACACTCGTGAGCGACGAGTCCTTGAGCGCCCGAGTAGAGGACGGGGTAGAGGTCGCTGAGTTTTTTAGCGACGTAGTTGGCATTGAGGATAGCGACCGCCGTGGCTTTTTTGAGACCGGCTTCGCCCATGGTTGCCAAGTACATCCAACAGATGGTGGCGATGGAAGCACTTCCCCAAGGCGCAGCGGCGACAGCGCCTTGTTTGCCACCGCCGTAGAGGTGACCAGGGAGGTAGTCTGCCAACTCGGCGCGACAACCGATGCACCCGATGCCAGGGCCGCCCCCACCATGAGGCATGGCAAAGGTTTTGTGGAGGTTGAGGTGGCAGATATCAGCGCCAATGGTGCCTGGGCTCGTCCAACCGACTTGAGCGTTCATGTTAGCGCCATCCATGTAAACGAGACCGCCGTGTTCGTGGACGAGCTGGCAGAGCTCTACAATGGTGGGTTCATAGACGCCGTGAGTGGAAGGATAGGTGACCATGATGCAGGCGAGATCATCGTGGTGAGCCTCGACTTGAGCGCGGAGGTCATCGATATCGATGTTGCCGTGGTCATCACAGCGGACAGGGACAACCGAGAGACCTGCCATGGCGGCGGAGGCTGGGTTGGTGCCGTGAGCTGAGGTGGGGATGAGGCAGACCGAACGATGAGATTGGCCGTGGTCGTTGAGGTAACGGCGGATGGTCATGAGACCCGCGTATTCGCCAGCAGCACCTGAGTTGGGTTGCATGGAGAAGGCATCAAAACCAGTGATGACGCAGAGACGGTGCATGAGGTCATCAAGCATGGCGCGAATGCCCACGGATTGGTCGGCAGGGACGAAGGGGTGGAGATTGCATGCGGTAGGCCATGTGATCGGCATCATGATGGCTGCGGCATTGAGTTTCATCGTGCAGGAACCGAGAGGAATCATGGCCTCATTGAGAGCCAAATCACGGGATTCGAGCTGGTGGATGTAGCGCATCATTTCTGTTTCTGACGAGATGCCGTGGAAGACGGATTCCGTGCAGAAGTCCGATTGGCGAGTGAGACCTGTTGGTATTTCGTTGACCTGAGAGACAGGCGACCCGGCTGAAGGGAAGGCATCGACAAGACGAGCGACATCGGCTTCCGAGCAGGTTTCATCAAGGGCGATGCCGATATGTTGGTCATCGACCAAGCGGATGTTGAAGCCTGCGGCAAGAGCTGCTGCGACGAGGGCATGGGCTTGTTGAGGAGCATTGACGACGATCGTATCAAAGAAAGACGAAGCGTGGAGGGAGTATCCCTTGGCTTGGAGAGCCGAAGCGAGGTTGAGCGCAAGGCTGTGGATGTTAGAGGCAATGGCCTTGAGACCATCGGCGCCGTGGTAGATGGCGTAGAAGGTGTTGATCATGGCCGGCAACACCTGAGCCGTGCAGATGTTGGACGTGGCTTTGTCTCGGCGGATGTGCTGTTCGCGCGTTTGAAGAGCCAGACGGTAGACGGCTTTGCCTGTGGCATCAATAGTGCGACCGATAAGACGACCTGGCATCTTGCGCTTGAGGTCATCGCGCACCGACATGAAGGCTGCGTGAGGACCACCGAAGCCCATGGGCATACCGAGACGTTGAGCGGAACCTACGCAGACATCGGCGCCAAAGGCACCAGGTTCTTTGAGGAGCGTGAGGGCCAAGAGATCCGTGGCGGTGACGCAGAGAGCCTTGCAAGCGTGGACTCGATCAAAGAACTCGGCAAAATCCTCTGCGGCACCCAAGGTATCAGGGTATTGGACGAGGACGCCAGCGAGCCCAGGACAGGAGCTAGGGTCAAAGGAATGCCAGTCGCCCACGATGAGTTGGTAGCCACGCATGGAGCAACGCGTGCGAATGACTTCGATGGTTTGCGGATGGCAGGCATCCGAGACGAAAAACGTGGTGGCTTTGGTCTTAGAAGCGGCAAAGCAAAGGAAAACTGCTTCCGCTGCGGCTGTGGCTTCGTCAAGGAGCGATGCATTGGCGACGGGGAGACCCGTGAGGGAGGCCACGAGCGTTTGGAAATTCATGAGGGTTTCCAAACGGCCTTGAGAAATTTCAGGTTGGTACGGCGTGTAGGCAGTGTACCAGCCGGGATTTTCAAGCACGTTGCGGATAATGACGGCAGGGGGAAGCGTGCCGTAGTAGCCCTGGCCGATGAGCGACTTCAGCAAGACGTTTTTGTCGAGCATGCGGTGAAGTTCATCGAGAGCCTCTGATTCCGAGAGAGCAGGGGGAAGATCGAGAGGGTGTTGGAGGCGTATTCCCTGAGGGACGACGGCATCCATGAGGGCATCGAGAGAAGAAAAACCGAGGAAAGACAGCATTTGTTGCTGGTCTTGAGCGGTGGGGCCAATGTGGCGATCGGAAAATGATGATATTGTCATGGCTAAGATAAAAACAGCCCCGAAGAGGAGGCCTCTTCGGGGCTGAGCAGAGGGGAATTAAGAACAGAGGGTTTCGTAGTCGGAAGGAGAGAGCAGGTCATCAGCTTCGTCAGGCGAAGAGATCTTGATCTTGTAGATCCAACCACTGCCGTAGGGATCCGTATTCACGAGTGAAGGATCATGCGTGAGGTCTTCATTGACGGCAATGACTTCGCCCGAGAGTGGGCTGTAAACGTCACTGGCGGCCTTAACGGATTCAACGACGGTAGCGGGGTCGCCCGCATTGACGGCAGAGCCGACTTCAGGGAGGTCGACATAGACGATTTCGGAGAGTTCAGCTTGGGCGTGATCGGTGATGCCAACGACAGCTGTGTCGCCATCGATTTTGACCCATTCGTGTTCCTTCGAATAAAGTAAATTGTCAGGGATCTTATCCATAATATCAACGTTTCAAGTTAGTTTGGAAAAAATAAGAGAGGATGTCAGTACCTTTTTTATGAAATTGTCAGATTAGGCTTTTTTGTAAAAAGGTTTCTTGACGACAACTGCGGGATTCTTTTTGCCGCGAACTTCGATAAAGACGTGTGTGCCAACTTTGGCGAAGTCAGCGGGGAGATAGGCGAGGGCAATCCCCTTCATGAGCGAGGGAGAAAGCACGCCACTGGTGAGTTGGCCAATGACGTCGCCTGTCTCTGAGAGGACGGGGTAATGAGAGCGGGGCGGGGCACCTTTGTCCGTGTATTCCAAGGCGACGAGGCGTTGTTTGACGCCCTCAGCCTTTTGAGCGCGGAGGATGTCGGCTCCAATGAAGTTGGTATCAAGGGCGCAGAAGAAGCCCAGACCTGCTTCGAGTGGGGTTTTATCGGGGGCGAGGTCGGAGCCGTTGAGAGGGTAACACATTTCAAGGCGGAGGCTATCTCGAGCGCCGAGACCACAGGGAGTGGCACCTGCTTCGATGAGAGCAGTGAACCAAGAAATACCTTGATCAGCAGGGCAGAAGAACTCGAACCCGTCTTCGCCGGTGTATCCGGTGCGACAGAAGATGAGGTCTTGACCGTTGTGGTTGTAGCTCTGGATGCCGTTGTGAGGTGGCAATTGGTCTGGTGGAAACAGAGCGGCAAAGACCGAGCTACTGGTGGGGCCTTGGACAGCGAGTCCGACGAAATCATCCGAATGGTTTTCAAGGGTCACGCCGTCAGCAAGGTGAGCGGAGAGCCAAGCGAAGTCTTCATCGATTTTGGAAGCATTGACGACGGCGAAAAAGACGTCGGGTTCAATGCGATAAACGATGAGGTCGTCAATGACACCTGCTTGATCGTTCAGCATGATGGTGTACTGGCCTTGGTGGACATTCAGCTTCGAGATGTCATTGGTGAGCATCGAGTTGAGCCACGAGGCCGCTGAGGGGCCCGAGATAATGAATTGTCCCATGTGGGAGATATCGAAAATACCGCAGGATTGGCGGACAGCCTTGTGTTCGTCGATAATTCCTGTGTATTGGACAGGCATATTCCAGCCGGCAAAGGGAACCATTTTGGCTCCCAACTCCACATGCTTAGGGAGCAAGGGAGTTGACTTAATCAACGGATCATCACTCATATGAGCTAGAGGAAAGATTGATCTATCTTTAGCCACGATGAAGAGGTGAAGTCAATGGATTATTCATTGAAATTTTAAGGGATTTTTGGATTGAATTCAGAGGAACAAGAGACTGTTGTCATGAATCAAATAAAGCGATTGGGATGGTGGTGTGTATTGAGCACGTTGATGTTATTGATGCTCAGTGCTTGTTCGACGGCGGTGCCACGAGGGAACGGATGGGAGAGTTCTGTGACTTTGTCTGGCAAGGTGTATGCAGGGGGATTGGTGATTCCTGTGCGTATTGATGGCAAAAAATTTCACATGTTGGTAGATACAGGGGCGGATGTGACGGTGCTAAGGCGGGATCTTGTGCGCCAGACTTGGCCTAAACGGCGAGAGTTGAAACCGCAGGTTCCACTGGGTGACAAGGTGTTGAGTCGGGCGGGGCTCATGCCCGTTCAGCGCTTGCAGTTAGGCGGTCAAGAGATCCCGTTGCGCATGGTTTGCGTGTTGGATATTAGTCATTTAGGTACACTGGAAGGAGAACCCATTGCAGGCTTATTGGGGATGGATGTGTTGAGGCAGTGTCGCATGCTTTTTGACGTACCGCATCGCCAGGTAAGTGTGTTGAGTCGAGTGCCATCGGCAGAAGCATTGCGCCACGCAGGGGCTATTGAGTTGCCTATTCAGATGACGACTCCGTATGCGATGGCGACGCTAGATTTGGATGGACAGAGGTATTCGTGTATCGTCGATACAGGGACATCGAAGACCGCAATCAGGAAGAGTGAGTGGAAGGGGAAGATTCTGCGGAGCTCCGTGCCGATGCTCGTCAATTCGGTGAATGGGTTGCAGAAAAAATCGGGAATAGAATTTGGTCCCGTAGAGAAACTTCAGTGGGGAGGAATGCGCGTGTCGAAGACGACTGTGGACTTGACGACGAGTACGCCGTCTGTGGTGGGGAGCGATTTGATGGCCAAGCGTGCAGTGCTGATGGATTTCCCGAGTGGTCGGATATGGAGCTTAGAAGAATAAACAAAGGGAGGGAGTTGTGACGCTATGCAAGTGACCCTGCTAGCGCGGTGATGTTGCAGTCATGGTGTTTTCATAGGTAGGCCGTGCGTGGCAGGGTCGAGGTTTTCAAGAAGTCACAAAAGATGTCATTATTTACTCTACCCCGTGTGAATGTTGCGACTTGTTTTAGAAAGGTCAAAGGAAGCTTGGGCTTCGTGGCGTCAGTTGCTCTGATTGCGGTGAGTCCCCTTGCTCAAGGGGCGAACGTGCCTGAGATCAATCTGAAACAGATGCAGGAGCAGGTGCGAGGCGTGAGCCAAAAGACGACACCCGCGACCGTGGCGTTGATTTCAGCGCGAGGTGATACGGGAAGTGGAGTGATCGTCAGTGCTGATGGATTGGTTCTGACGGCAGCTCACGTGGTGCAAGGGGATGAAGAGATGAAAGCCATTCTACCCGATGGCCGGGTGGAGAAGGCGAGAGTTCTGGGTGCAAATTATACGCGCGATGCGGCGATGGTGCAGATTGAAGGTGGCAAGAATTTACCCCATGTAGAATTAGGTGATTCCGATGCTTTGCACGTTGGCGATTTTGTGGTGGCGTTGGGGCATTCCAAGGGATATGACCCAGGACGTCGAGCTCCTGTACGTTTGGGGCGCTTGAGTACAGACGGTAAACAACGATTTTTAATTACTGAATGCACGCTCATTGGGGGCGATTCGGGAGGACCTTTGTTTGACCTGCAAGGCAAGTTGGTGGGGATTCATTCGTCCATTGGATCGAAGCTGACCATCAACAATCACGTGCCGATCAGCACGTTCAAGGACAACTGGGATAAATTGCTCCGCGGTGAGCAGTGGGGGCAATTGGGATTGCATCCTATGGCTGATCCAGAAACGCCTGTGTTAGGATTTTCGATGGCGTATGCGCATGGAATTGACGGCGTCATTGTCGACGACATTTTGGTGAAGTCACCTGCCGATCAAGCAGGATTGGAGCAAGGTGATGTGGTGACGCATATCAACGACAGACGCATTGCGAATCCTCGCGATATGATCCGAGAATTAGGCAGTTATCGACCTGGCGAGACTGTGAACCTGATCGTGGTGAGACGAGGTGAAACTTATAAGGCTCCGTTGACATTAGGTCGGCGAGGAGACCTCATGCAGAGGAGAAGAAATCACTGATGACAGAAAGGAACTGAGACCATGAATGGAGTGACAAAGAAGTTGGGCTTCAGCGAACTGAGCTGTGCAGTGATGATGGGTTTGTTGACTACGGCAGGGATGGCGCAAGACGTCATTGCTCCCTTGGCGCCCGAGGACATGATAGCTCCTCAGGACAAACAGTACTTGGATCAGCAGGCGGAGTCGCTTTTCCACCAGTGGGATAGATTGGCGCAACCGTACAAGGACAGCGTCGTTTACATTACAGCAGGACGGCAACTTGTGGTTCAAGGAACCGTGGTTGCACCACGATTGGTGATCACGAAGTTGAGTGACTTGCAGCATGTGCGCTCACGTCTCAGCGTGGTGGATGCAGTGGGACATCTCTATGGATTTCAGGTGCTCATGAGCATTCCCGAACACGACCTTGTATTGTTAGGTGTGCCGGGCTTGCAAGCTCCCCCCGTTTCATGGCCACAGACGTCCGTTACTTTGCAGGAAGGTGATCTCATTGGCGCTGTAGCTCCTGGAGGGCGTGTTACTGAATTTGGAGTGGTGTCCGTAGCGCAGAGAAGTTTGCGATCTGAAGATATCCCTTATTTGGGCTTGGTCGCAGATCCACAGTGGGATGGTAAAGGCGCTCGCATTGCCGAGGTTGCTCGGCGCTCTGGAGCTCATAAGGCAGGAGTGCGAGTCGGCGATATCATTACTCGACTCAATGGGGTGGAGTTGGAGGGAATGTTTTCCATGCGTAGCGTGTTAAATGGCGTGAAACCTGGCGACACAGTGACTGTGGAGCTGATGCGAGGTGGCCAGAAAATCACAGGGAACATTAAGACATCGTCGAGACCGAACTTTGAGAGCTTCCCTCAGAAGAGGCTGGAGCAGATGAACTCGATGGGGAATCGGATGAGCCAGAGGCGAGACAACTTCCCTCTGATTGTGCAGTCAGACATGACCTTGCCTCCAGAACATGCTGGGTCGCCTGTTATCAATACGGACGGACAACTAGCAGGGATTGCATTATCGAGAGCTGGACGAACGGAAACCTATTTGTTGCCAGCGTGGGCATGCCAAGAGTTGGTTAAGGCGATTGAGGAACGGATGAATCCGAACGAAACTGACGATATTCCGACTGCAGAAGAACCCATCGACGAAGTACAACCGAAAAAGCAGGAGATGCACGGAGGTATTTTGCGAAAGCTCATGCGCCTCATGCAACGGCACGACGTTTCCGACACCGATTATTGATGGGGAAACTGGGATTCCTCAGGGGTTACCAGAAGAGAATATCGCAGACGAGGATGGCCACGCCATAGAGGAGTCCACCGATGCAGAGGATGTTCCAAAGTCCTTTGCGTGCAGTGATCCAGTTGACCATATCACGGTAGATGTATGGCTTGCCAACCCAGATCATGGAGAGGATGACGACGACATAGCCCCAAATGGGGATGAGGAGTCGCGTGGTGGGTTCTTTGAGGTAGGCGGCTGTAAGGAAAGGAGCGACAGCCAACATGGCCACAAGTCCCAAGGCTCGTGGGAAAAGGAGGTCGCGTACTTGCGTGACCATCAGGAAAAAGAAGACAGGACAGGCAAGTTGGAGGAGCCAGCGGATGCTTTCAAACTCAGCGAGCTCGACACGGAGAGAGCTGAGGTGGAAGGGGAGTCCCGTCGGAGCAACAAGGAGGAAGAACCAGATAACGCCGATGGCAAGTGTTGCCTGAGCGAGGACATGGTTGCGAGGCGATTGAACGAGGAACTGACGGCATTTATCGCCTTGAACGAGGGCAAACAAATGACCCACGATGAGAGCAAAGGCTAAGACGTAGCCAGCGATGTTGAGTGGAATCAGTTCGTAGGCGTGGAGCGGTGCTTCGTTCATTGCATCCAGAGACTAGCGAAAGAGGCAAAGAGGGAAAAGTAAAATTGCCACCGAAAGGAGGAGAGAGGTGCATCAAGAAGCCACTGAAAAAGGAGTGGCACTCCCAGCCGGAGTTGAACCGAGCCTTTGCCGTTGGAGAGACGGCCTTCCTATCCGCTAGAAGATGGGAGCGTTGAGATCGGGAAATAAACTATCGTTTTATATGTCCGATGTCAAGCGGAGGGGACTGGAAAAGTTTGGGAATTGGGGATCAAAAAAGGCATCCGAGAATGGCTCGGATGCCTGAAGTGAGATTGCTGTTAGCTGAACGATTTTGATTATTCAGCGTAAGGAGCAATGGCAGAGATGACGAAGGCTTGTTTGCGTTCTGCCGAGAGAGGCATGATGCGCACCGTATCGCCGACCTTACTGCCGATGAGTTCCTTAGCGGTAACAGACATATAAGAGATGATGGCTTTTTCAGGGTCGGAATCCCAAGCACCGAGGATGGTGTAAGTGAGATCCTGACCGCCCTTGACAGGCTTGAGAGTGACCACAGTACCCATGGCAACAGATGATGCATCAGCGCCCTTGAAGTCAGTGCCACGAGCGACAGCCAAGTCGCGTTCAAGTTCAGCACGACGGCGTTCGAGCACGCGTTCGAGTTCCTTAGCGTCTTGGTAGCCAGCGTTTTCACGAAGGTCACCTTCAGCTCGGAAGACAGCCTTGTTGTGCTTGTTTTCAGGAATCTTGACGTTGACCAATTCGTCGTATTCAGCCTTTTTCTTTTCGAGGCTATCCCAAGAAACGAAGAGGGTGTCATCTTCCTTGTTCTGGTCACCTTCCGTTTGGAGAACTTCGCTGAGGGCTGGGTAGACAGACATCAGACGAGCGACAAATGCACGACGATCAAGTACAGAGAAGGCAGGAGAACCGTAGAGTTGGATAGCGAACTGACGGACTTCGTCATAAGGTACGCCCTGAACCATTTCTTTGACGAGTTCTTGTGTTTCGAGCAAGAACTTCTTCAGACGAGAGCTACGAGCTTGGGTGGCGCTCATGGCATCTTGGTCAATGAGGTTGAGCATAGCCATGCCGACCTTGAGGTTGAAGAAAGGCTTCGCATCAGAGGCGCGGAAGCGGCAAATCCAAGCGAGGGCGTCGGGTTCCAAGGTTTGGTTGCTAACACCAAGGGTTAAGTGTTCGCTGAAGGCCTTTTGGGATTCTTCAGAGTCCTTGAGGAGAATGGAAGCGATCTTAGGAGTGACGCGAGCACCGCCGAAGTCAAAGATATTGAGGGCGCGAGAGATCCATTCTTCACCATAAGCATCCTTCAAGAGAGCAAGGACTGGATCAAGGCGAGTAGCGGCTACCGACTTGATGGCTTCAGGGATGGCGTCGGGGTAGTTAACCAAGAGTTCCAACGTGGTGGAACCTTTTAGAGGGGTTTCCTCAAAGTTGACAGCCTTAGCCACGGAAGCAGCGAGGACAGACAAATCGAGAGCATTGCCGAGAGCTGCAGAGGCAGATGATGCGATGTCCTTGAAGACTTGGCGGAGGAGAGTAGCGGTTTGATCTGGTTCCTGAACGAGGAGTTCCGTGTTAGCGGCACTGAGAACAGCAACGCGATTTTTGAGGTCCTTGCGAGCCTTATAGTCAGCGATAACAGAACCAGTGTAAGTGAGCTTTTCCTTACGGAGGCAGATAGGTTCGCGCGTGCTAGTAGGCATGACAATGTCAGTCATGTTTTGCAAGACAGGGCGGACCTTATCCCACCAAGACTTCCACTTAGAAGCAGGAACGATGCGACCAGAGATATAGCTTTCTAGTTCAGAGACCTTGAGTTGGTTGTTGCAGCTAGAGAGAGCGAGCTTAACCAGTTCAACAGGTTGGCTAGATTCTGCGATATTCTTCAGCTTATCCAGAGATTCGTAACGGAGGACAAGGAAGTGATCTGGAGACAGGGATTTCAGATTGCGGAGAGCCGTGGCCAGATTTAGCGTGTGATTGGGACGTTCTTCAAAGTTGATGACCAACGTTTGAGAGGGAAGGTCCCAAGAAATGACTTTGCCAACACCCCAGGTTCTGTGAACGCAGTAATTACCAGGGGAAACAGCGTCGAGCTGTTCAGCAAGTTGTTGTGAAATTTTGTTCCGAGCTAAAAGTCGCGTCAAAGCAGCGTGCATACGAGAGAAAAGATATCTACTCAGCGTGCTGAATCAATGCCAATTTGAAACAATTGCATCGTGCAGTCCTTTGAGAGTGATATTAGAGGACTCTTACATATGAAGATTTTGCTCTTGGTAAGGGCGGTAATGGGAGCGTTTTGTGCCGTTGTGTGAGGTGAGCCAGAGTCCCGATAGAAGGAGAATAGGAAGGCTGAGTATCTAATATAGCGAGGTAAATTGAACGGATGAAAGATAAGGGAGGAGGAAAGGAGAGATGTTGCAGGGAGAAAAATTTTCTAAGAGAACGGGGAGAGCGAGGGAGGATGCGGCTTGACCTTGAGTTATGAGGAGGATAGGTTGGGGTGCCGCAATAAACCCCTGCGGCACGCGAACAATGGAACCCATTTACGAAGGCAAGGCCAAGAGACTTTACTCGACAGATGATCCGAACGTACTCCGCATGGAATACAAGGATGATGCCACGGCAGGAAATGGTGCCAAGAAGGCACAATTTGAAAACAAAGGGAAGATGAACAAGGCCATCACCTTGCTGATCTATCGCATGCTTGAAACCAAGGGTGTACGCACGCACCTTGTTGGCGATGTGGATGAAATCAACATCGATGTGAAGAAGGTCTCCATTCTTCCTTTGGAAGTGATCGTTCGCAACATTGCTGCGGGCTCCTTCAGCAAGCGCATGGGGGTCAAGGAAGGCACGAAGTTCACCAAGCCTATTGTGGAATTCTCCTACAAGGATGACAGCTTGGGCGATCCATTCATCAACGACGACTACGCTCGCGAAATGGGTGCTGCTACGGAAGCTGAATGTGCCTTCTTGAAGGAACAAGCTCTTATCGTCAACAATGTGCTCATCGACTTCTTCAAGGAAGTGGGTCTGACCTTGGTTGACTTCAAGATTGAATTTGGCCGTTTGGCAGAAGATCCAACGACGATTGTATTGGCAGACGAGATTTCTCCAGACACATGCCGTTTGTGGGACATCAAGACGGGTGCCAAGATGGACAAGGACAGATTCCGTCAGGATTTGGGCAACGTCATGGAAGCCTACGAAGAAGTGTTGTCACGTCTTCAAAAGAACGCCTAATCATCAGATAATCACTTAACAACTGAGACGATATGATCCTCCGATTTGAAGTAATCAGCCGTTTTCAGGAAGCGGCCGACGCCGACAACCTGTTATACACACCGATCAAAGCTGGCTTGCGTTCGCGTCACAGCCGGGTTTATGAGGTCGAGATTCAGGGAGATGCGGAACAAGCTCGCAAGTACTTGTTGAGCGTATTGGTGGATCATATCGCCCAGGAAGTGGTGGAACAGGAAACTCCTATTTTGGATGGAGCACTGTTCCGCATTGACTACGGGATGAAGCCTGGAGCTTTGGACTTGGAAAAGGAAGCTATTTTGCAGAACTACCGAGGCCGCAAGAATTTGGGCTTTACCATTGATCGATTGAAGATCACCCAGCGCGTCTACATTTTTGGAGAAGGCGACAAGACCGCCCTTGCCAACTTATTTGCCAAGGACATCTGCAATCCTGCTATTCACTATTGGACGATTGCCTGAGCCATCATTGATTTTGGAACATTAATTTTTCTTCGTACATGTCCGAGAAAACCTATCGCCACATCGCCATTCGGGATCTGAACCGCGATCAGTTGGCTGAGCTGAGTAAGGCTCAGAAGCTGTCGTTGTCGACCGAAGATATGGAAGTCATCCAGAAGATCTTCGTTGAAGAAGGCCGTGAGCCTACTGACGTTGAACTCGAAGTGATCGCTCAAACGTGGTCTGAACACTGCAAACACCGTATTTTCTCCGCTGACGTCAACCATACCGTGGATGGTCGCCAAGAAACCATTCACAGCTTGTTCAAGACGTTTATCTTAAAGCCATCTGTTGAAATCATGGAACGTAAGCCTGGCTTCGTTCTGAGTGCATTTGTAGACAATGCAGGTTTCATTGGATTGGATGATGAATTGGCTGTCTGCTTGAAGGCAGAAACGCACAACCACCCATCAGCTATTGAGCCCTATGCTGGGGCTAACACAGGGTTGGGCGGTGTGATCCGCGACATCTTGGGGGCAGGTAAGGGTGCTAAGCCTATTGCTTCCTTGGATGTGTTCTGTTTTGGTGCTCCTGATACCGATCCTCAATCAATTAAGGCCGACGACGTGATTCACCCATTGGGGATCATGCGTGGCGTGGTTCATGGTGTGCGCGACTACGGTAACCGCATGGGGATTCCTACGGTGAACGGCGCTATCCAGTTTGACCCAACTTACATTTACAACCCACTGGTCTTCTGTGGAACGGCTGGCGTGATTCCTCGCCAAGACATCGACAAGACGATGCGTCCAGGCCTGAAGATCATTGCCATTGGCGGACGTACGGGACGCGATGGTCTTAAGGGGGCAACATTTTCCTCTGCTGCTCTCGACGAAGCTTCTCACGAAGAAGACTTTACGGCAGTTCAGATCGGTAACCCGATCGAAGAAAAGAAGGTTCTCGACTTCATTCTGGAAGCTCGTGAACGAGGATTGATTGTGTTCATCACAGACTGTGGCGCTGGTGGCTTCTCCTCCGCAGCTGGCGAAATGCTCAGTGAAACGGGTGGCGAAATCTTCTTGGAAAACGCACCGTTGAAGGAACAAGGTCTGAAGTCATGGGAAATCTTCTTGTCCGAATCTCAGGAACGTATGGTGATTGCTGTTGAAGAACAACACTTGCCAGAACTCCAACGTTTGGCTGATACCTTCCAGACAGAATTGACTGTGTTGGGCCACTCCGATGACACGGGTATTCTTAAGGTTTGGCACAACGGAGAGTTGGTCTTGTGCATGGACAACTCCAAGTTGCATGAAGCTCCTACCAAGAAACTGGAATCAGTCTACGTTTCTTCCCCATCTTTGACGGGGCTCGATTTGCCAGACGGCGACCTGAATGCATCGCTGAAGACGATTATGTCCGACTTTGCTATTGTGTCCCGCGAACCCATCATTCGCGAATACGACCACGAAGTGCAGGGCAACACCATTTTGAAGCCATTGGCAGGTGCCAAGGCAGACGGACCACAGGACGGTTCCGTTGTAGCAATCAATGATTCTGATCAGTGCATGGCCATGGCTTGCGCTATTCTTCCAGAATGGGGTAAGACTGATGCCTACGCCATGGGAACAGGTACGGTGGACGAATGTATCCGTCAACTGATCCTTGTGGGTGCAAATCCTGATCGCATTGGTTTGTTGGATAACTTCTGCATGGGCAATCCTCATGAACCCAAGGAATTGGGCCGCATTGTTGAATGCGTGAAGGGTATTGCTCAAGCTGCTCTCGATTTCAACGCTCCTTATATTTCAGGTAAGGACTCCTTCTACAACTACTTTGAAACGGAAGACGGCCCGATCAATATTCCAGTGACCTTCTTGTGCTCAGGTTTCGGTATTGTGGAAGATGCAGAACACGTGACTGGCTCCTCGCTCCGTCGCAAGGACAGCAAGCTCTACATGATCGGCAATACGGAAGACGAAATGGGCGGCTCAGTGTTTGCAAGAACCCATGGCGTTAAGGACGCTCGCGTTCCTCAAACTGATTGCGCAAAGAACTTTGAATTGTACAAGGCTTACTACCGAGCTTTGACCTCCGGCCTTGTCTTGTCTGCTCACGATATTTCTGAAGGTGGCCTTGCTGTGGCTGCTACGGAAATGGCTTTCTCAGGTAAGGCTGGTATTGAACTTGATCTGACCGCTTTGCCAACCGTCGGTGGATGGAAGAGCCCTGCTGTGGCTCTTTTCAGTGAAAGCACGGGTCGTATTCTTGTTGAAGTTGATCCTGATTTTGCCCGCGACTTTGAAGCTGCTATGGAAGGATTCCCATGTGCATGTGTAGGTCAGGCAGTTGAAGGAGACCGCATCAAGGCAACTTGTTGCAACGGTCGCACCGTTTTGGATAGCTCCGTGACGGAACTCAAGAAACTGTGGAAGGACGGTCTGACTCCTTATTATTGAAGCCAGAGGAAGTTATCTAAGAAGCAACTCAAACATACACTTTAGACATGCCACACGCACTTCTTCTCAAATACCCTGGAACCAACTGCGACGTTGAGACCGCACGCGCATTGACGGCAGCTGGCTTTTCAACGCAAGTTCAACCTATTGCCACAGCTACTCCAGAACACGTTAGCAAGGCTCAACTCGTCGTTCTCAGTGGTGGATTCAGCTATGGTGACTACGTGACGAGCGGTCGCTTAGCTCAGTTGGAAACAGAACGTTTCCTTGGCGATGCCTTGCACAAGCATCACGACCAAGGTGGGTTTATTTTCGGCATTTGCAACGGATTCCAGATTTTGACAAAGTTGGGGATTCTTCCAAAGGCAAGCCTCATTGACAACAAGAGCGAACGCTTCGAATGCGTTTGGGATAAGTTGATCAAGGTGTCTCAGACATCACCTTTCTTGCAAGGACTTCCCGATCAGTTTGAACTTCCTTCTGCCCACGCTGAAGGTCGCTTGGTGACAGAACCTGGCGATGCCGAACGTTATTTGGCAGAAGGTCTTGTAGCTTTGCAGTATGCTGATAACCACAACGGTTCTGCATGCAACATTGCTGGCTTGCAAGATAAGACTGGCCGAGCCATGGGGATGATGCCTCACCCAGAACGTTTCTTGAAGCCATGTCACCACTATGACCCAGATTGGTCTGGTGATCCTGACTGGGGATGGGGATACTACTTCTTCAAGTCTGCCTTCAACGCATTGAGCTAGAATGACTGCAACTGCAATTATCGGGGCGAAAAGTCCTATGGGATCGTATTGGGCATCGAAGCGCTACTTCGATTGCCTTGTTGATGACGATAACCTTAGCGTTTTCAAGGGCCAAACTTGGGCAGAGGTCGTGTTGATCGATCCTATTCTTCAAGTGGGGCCTAACGCAGAAGGGGTAACGGCAGAGAAGGATGCTGAACGTGTTACATGTCTCATTAATGCGTTGCAAGATACCAAGATCGAACGCCTGACTATTGTCACAACGACAGATACAATTCCTTATGATGGGGATGAAGCAAGCGAGGAATTGACGGAAAGCAGTGATCCCTTTGTGGCTAACCGCATCCGCCTCCTTCAGACCCTGAGATTGCAATTTGGTCGCGTGTTCGTTGCTCATTTGCCAGAGTTGTTAGGAGCAGGACTTGGGTATTCTCCCGTCCTGGATGCCTTAGCTCGTCACAAAGCAAAGAAGACGATGCCAGTCCGTTTGTTGGAACGTCATCAGTTTTATCCCATGCATCGTGTGATCGATGATGTGGAGAAGGCTTGGGCATGTGGCCTTTCCAAGGCCATTTGGGTATCTGAGCCAATGACGAGCTTCGAGATTACCGAGAAGATAGCTCCTGAGCTTCAGGACGATTTGCCCATTGCCCACGAGCAAGATCCCATTGGGAGCAAGCGTCAATCTAATAAGTCCTACTATTGGTATGATCCAATGTGTGGGTATATCCTGGAAAAGGACGCTTTGATTGAGCTGTTGAAAGAACAACTACCTCTTCTCAAGGACGAGACTGAGGCCTGAGTTTCCTTAGCAAGGATTTTTCATGGGACAGACATTTCGGTGTCTGTCCCATTTTGTTTCAGAGAGCGGCGAGGATGGCTTGCATCCACTCATCGTGCATGCAGACAGGTGGGGCATAAAAGAGGCGTTTTGAACCAACTTGATGCCATGTGAAGAGGTCCGCAGGATCTGTCTGAGGAGAGAAGTCGAGACGAGGGGGAATACAGAGGGAAACGTGGTTGCCAGGGCAGAGAAACCAAGGAATCACAATGACGGTTTGTTCATTGATAGCATGGAAGACGTCAGCGATTTCTGGAGCTTGGTTGAGGTAGGCCGCATGCCATGAGCCGATTTGTGGATAGGTTTTGCGGAATCGGGTACAAAGGTCGTCAGCTAAGGAAGAATGATGACGAGAATTGCCATGTGAGATGACGAGAACAGAGACTTCTTCAGGAGAGACTGGGAGAAAGTTGGGAGAAACGTAGGGAGCTACTAGTTGGAAAAGTTGAGAGGAGTAGCCAGGATGAGGGATAAAATGGATGTCTGATGGAGTGCTACCAACTTGGTGGTGGAGTTTTTCCCAGGCAGCTGTGACTGTATTAGGAATGAGAGAAGCGGCCAGGAGTCCATCAGCAAGGACTAGAGGTAATGCATGGAGGGTGGCATGGAGAGGAACTTCAGAGAGTGCGTCGAAACAGGACGGAGAGCCTCGAAGGAAGCCGAGATGAAGCTGATCTAAAGGGATGGACTTCGATAAGAAAGAGAGGATGGAAGCACGGAAGTCGTCATCATAGGAAGGTATGCCCGAACCATGGGCAATCAAAAGCAGATGATCCAGGGAAGTCCAATGCACGTGGGCATTATTCCTAAGCAAGAAAGAGACGGCAAGCGCTAAAGAAGCAAAGGAATAGGGAGTGATGTGGGGCGTAGAAAAAATAAGAAAAGAGAAAATAAATTGTGTGATTGCAAAGGCGGGTTCAATATTGCTAATTTGATCCTATCATGAATCACTTGGATACCTTGTTGAATGCAGCTGTCGAAGCTGGGGATTTGCTTCCATCGACACTGGAGAACATTCACCTCCTCCTTCAAGGGACATCAGATCCCGTTGCTCTTGCGGCAGTGACCGAATTGACAGAAGGCAAGCAATGGGCAGAACTGAATGACCGCTTTTATAAGACCTTAGCCTTTGGTACTGGCGGTTTGCGAGGCCGTACAATTGGTCGCATCGTGACTGCTGCTGAACAAGGCCAAGGAGGCCCTAATGACCGTCCTGAATTTGCCTGTATTGGTACGGCTTGTATGAACAAGTTCAACGTAGGTCGTGCTATGCGAGGATTGATCACTTACGTGCGTCGCCACGTTGCTTCTCAGGGCTCAGACCGCAAGCCTCGCATTGTCATTGGACACGATACGCGTCACTTCTCACGCGACTTTGCTGAATTTTGTGCAGGTATTGCGACAGATTTGGGATGTGATGTGTTCTTGTTTGATGCTCCACGTGCTACACCTGAAATCTCCTTTGCTATTCGTGAATTGAACGCAGACACAGGTGTTGTTTTGACGGCTAGCCACAACCCCTCTCACGACAACGGGTTTAAGGCCTACTTTGATGACGGCGCCCAGTTGGTGCCACCACATGACAAGGGGGTAATTGTTGAAGTAAATGCTCTGAAGACTGATCGATACGATGCTCTTCCTGCTGACCAACAGGGAACGCTTCAAGCTTTGGGTAGCGAATTTGACCGCATTTACATGGATCGTCTGAAGCACATCTTGTTGAAGCCAGAATTGTTTGATAAGGGTGGAGCCAAGATCGTTTATACCAATTTGCACGGAACTGGCGGTCATATTGTTGTGCCGTTGTTGCGTGAATTGGGTTGCGATGTATCAACTGTGGCTACTCAGGACGTCCAAGATGGACGTTTCCCAACAGTTAAGTCGCCCAACCCAGAAAATGCGGAAGCGTTGACTTTGGCCATTGAACAGGCAAACACCAGTGGAGCTGACATTGTGATTGCTACCGACCCCGACTGTGACCGCATGGGCGTTGCTGTTCGCGATGCTGCAGGCAAGATGCGTCTCTTGACAGGTAACCAGGTGGGCTCACTTTTAGCATGGTATCGTTGTAAGACGATGACTGAAATGGGTTGGATCAACGATGCAACTCGTTCACATGCAGTCATGGTGAAGACCTTTGTGACCTCCATGTTGCAGGATGCTATCGGTCATCACTATGGGTTGGAAGTTGTCAATGTCCTGACTGGCTTCAAGTACATCGCTCAGAAGCTTGGTAAATACGAAGCCGCAATTCCTGCAGACAAGCGTCAAGGCTATCGCCAGATGAGCGAAGAACAGACTCGTAACTTGCGCTTGCAGTACAGTCGCTTCTTTGTCTTTGGTGGTGAAGAAAGTTACGGCTATTTGGCTCAAGACTTTGTCCGAGATAAGGATGCTAACGCTGCTTCTATCCTCTTTGCTGAATTGGCTGGTTATGCCGCTCAGATTGGCAAGACCATTCCCGAACTGTTGGATGATCTGTTTACTGAATACGGAGTCCACCTCGAAATGGGCAAGTCTCTCGTGATGGAAGGCGCTGATGGTGCCGCTCAGATTGCAAGCTTGGCTAAGTCATATGTCGATGCTCCTCTGAAGAATATTGATGGGACGGACGTTGTGGCCGTTCGAGACTTCACGAAGGGTGATATGTATGACGAAGAAGGTGACCCAATTCCTGCTGCCGACATGATCTTCATGGATCTTGCCGATGGCCGATCCTTTGCAGTACGTCCATCAGGAACTGAGCCAAAGATCAAGTACTACTTCTTCGGCAAGGGTAAGCCTGGAGCTCCCGTGCAAGAATCGATGGATGCAGTTCGTTCTTCCTTAGAAAGCCTGTGGGCAGCAGTTGAAGCTGATGCTCATCAGCGTACGCAAGCTTAAGATCGATCTAAGATCTTTACGTTTTGTAGAAAAGAATCAGGAAGTCGCCATAGGGTGACTTTCTGATTCTTGCTTTATCACATTGTTAGATGACACGAATCATCGAATGACTGACATTTGTTAGTGTTTTCTTCCTTGATTCGTGGGGGATAATTCGTCAGCTTATACGGCGATGTTGTATGCTCACCGAAATGCCTTTTATGCCCTTTTGTTGGGTATCGCATCATGGTTGTTGGTTGCCTGCTCTCAGCAACAGCAGTACGAAGCTCCCCCTAGAGTTCCTGGTTATCATTATGTGCCCGGACAGACGGCCTTGTTGCTCAGGAATGGCCATGCAGTCCCTCCCAAGTCAGCTCCTCCTCAAGTGAAGCGAGCTATTTATGCGGCCAATAAGCTTGTTGGAAAGCCCTATCGCATGGGTGGAGGCCATAAGCGGCACTACGATTCTTCCTATGATTGTTCGGGAAGTGTATCCTTTGTGTTGAGAGAAGCAGGGCTTATGACGAGCATTCGCCATTCTCGTCTGTTTATGAAATATGGCCGTCCTGGACCTGGCCGATGGATTACCGTCTATGCCAAAAACGGACACGTCTTTATGACAATTTGTGGCCTTCGCTTCGACACATCTGGGCGTGGAGGTAAAGGCCCTGCTTGGCGGGTTGAACCTCGAGATTCGAGACACTTCCAAATGCGTCACCCCTACAGCTTCTGAGACAGTCCCACTGGTTTTTGAGGAAGCTCAGGACGTCTTATTTCTGAGGGTAGAATTCAAAGGCGCAGTCGCCACGTTCATAGTCACAGTGTTCAAGTGGGACTGCTGTGAAACCGAATTTCTCGTAGATGTGGAGTGCCGGTGTGAGCTTTGTGTTGGAGATGAGGTAGAGTCGAGAGGCTCCGTGACTAAGAGCCCAGTCCATGGCTGCTTTGAAGACAGCAGATCCTGCTCCTGGATGAGGCTGTGTCAGATCAGAAGCTAGTTTGCAGAGCTCCCACGTCCCATCAGCTTCCATAGGAGTTGCCATGCATGTGGCAACAGGTTGACCGTTTTCTAATGCGAAAAATATTTGAGCACCTTGTCTGATGGCCTCGTCAATGGTCTTGAAGGCTTCGAGATCGTGAGGCTCGAGTTTGAAATACGTGGTGATCCACCCTGTATTGAAATCGATGAATGCCTGACGGTAGGAATCATTAAATGGGACGATAGTGTACATGACTGGATCTGTAAAAGAATCACCACTCTCCCCATAGAGAGAAGAGTGGTGATGAGGATGATACTTGAGTGATTAAGCCCAGAGTTTGGGAGCTTCGGCAATACGGCGGATGGATTCGGTCTTGCCGAGGATCTGGAAGATATCTGCCAAATCAGGGCCTCCGTGTGTACCAGAGAGAGCAACGCGAGCAGGGAACATGATAGCTCCTGGTTTCTTGAGACCTTGAGCTTTAGCTGTAGCCTTTAGCACGTCAACCACTTCGTGGCCATCCCAAGATTCGACCTGTTCCAGAGCTGATGCGAGAGCTACCATTAGCTCAGAAGCATTAGGTTGCAACTTAGCAAGCACTTCTGGATCCATCGTTAGATTGAAGAAGAAGGCAATCTTTTCAGGAACTTCAGTGAGTGTTGAAATCTTATGTTGGACCGTGGCGATAGCTTCGCGGAGGATCGGAGAATCCATAGGAAGCCCTGCACGTTCACAGAAGGGGAGAGAGCGTTCAACGAAGTCATCGACGGCAAGAGTGCCGATATGTTGTTGGTTAACCCATGTGCACTTGCGGATATCAAACTTAGCCGCAGAACGGTTGATGGCTTCTAAAGAGAAACGATCAATGAGTTGGGCTGGTTCGAAAATTTCAGTGTCATCTTTGGGAGACCAACCAAGAAGAGCGAGGAAGTTAACAACAGCCTCAGGGAGGAAGCCTTCATTAGGGTAGGTACCGAGAGCAGCGCCAGTGTCACGCTTGGACATCTTGGAACCATCTGGGTTCATAATGAGTGGGATGTGACCGTATGAAGGAGGTTCAACCCCAAGTGCATCGAAAAGTTGGATGTGCTTAGGGGTGTTCATGATGTGGTCTTCACCACGGATGACATGTGTCATCTTCATTTCGATGTCATCGACGACGTTCACAAAGTGGAAGACATAGCTACCATCAGAACGTTTAATGACCATATCTGGGGTGTTGGAGGCATCTCGGTAATCGATGGAGATAGGACCACAGATGATATCATTGAAGGTGACGGGTTTGGAACGGTCAAAACGGAAGCGCCATGCACCTTGGTCTTCATACACGCGACCTGCATCTTGGAGACGCTTGAAGTAAGCATCGTAAATGTCATCACGTTGGCTTTGGAAGTAGGGACCGTAGTCGCCACCAACGTGAGGACCTTCATCCCAATCCATACCGAGCCACTTCAGACCATCAAAGATGGCTTGAGTCGCTTCATCCGTATCACGTTCCTTGTCGGTATCTTCAATGCGGAGGATGAACGTGCCTCCCATTTTGCGAGCAAATAACCAGTTAAACAAGGCAGTACGAGCTCCTCCAATGTGGAGATAACCCGTGGGGGATGGAGCGAAGCGTGTGCGGACCTTCTGTGACATGGGGTTACCGTGCGGCAGGGACTGGCTTAGGTCAAGCATTTAGGGCGTAGATCAGGGAAGCATGTTGGTGTGAGAGTGATGAGATTTCAGCTTAGACTTGCAAAAAGTCAGTAGAGTCGCTTCACTTTGGTGTCGTGTGGATATTAAAACAGCTCTTCCGACTACGTGAAAAAGTACAATTGGGAGGGGAAGATGTAGAGAAGCCGTTCCTAGATCATTTGGAGGATTTCCGCCAGATGATTATCAAGATGTTTGTCTGCATTTTGATCACAACTGTTTTGTGTTTTGAATATGCTCCTGAGTTAATGGCAATTGTCCGTCGACCTGTTGATCAAGTTTGGACAATGCACGAAGAAAGCCATTTGGATTCTTCTATTGATTTAGATAAATGGGAGCATGCCAAGACTTTAGCTTATACCTTGCCAGGTCTGTCTGAGTCTGCTCGGCAACTAGCTTTGTCCCAGTTGCCCCAGGAAGAGGCTAATTTGGCTGAAACATTGTTGTTGGTTCGTACGGCGAAATGTTTGCCAGAGGAGAAACGAGATGGGTTCATCCAACAAGCATCTGCGGGACGTGATGAAATCCAGAAACTTGCGAAGTCGTTAATCGAGACCGATGCTGAGTTGGCTGAAGGTTCGGGGCGTGGAGCTTTGAAACTGATGGGAGCATTCCAACCCGGCGAAGCTTTCATGCTCTCTTTGCGACTGTCATTTTATGCAGGTCTCATTATTTCGTTCCCATTTTTGCTCTATTTTCTATTGCAGTTTATTGTCCCAGGGCTACTGCAAAACGAACGCCGTTTGTTATACAAGACCTTAGCTATAGGATTTGGCTTGTTCCTCATTGGGGTGAGTTTTGCTTATGGTGTGGTTTTGCCCAGAGTTCTCAACTTCTTCTATACGTATTCTCAGGATTTTGGGATCGCTAATGATTGGCGTATAGGTTATTATATATCCTTTGCCGTACAATTTGTATTCATGTTTGGCTTGGGATTTGAATTGCCTGTCGTCGTTATGCCATTGGTGAAACTGGGCGTATTGAGTTACGACATCATGAAACGGACCCGTCGTTATGCCATTGTGGCAATTTGTATTTTGGCTGCTTTCATTACGCCAACACCGGATGTTCCGACGATGTTGTTGATGGCTGTGCCGATGTATTTACTGTACGAGCTGTGTATTGTGCTAGCTTGGCGCGAACAGCGGAAACAACAGCGAGAGGCTGCTGAAGAATTAGAGCAGATAGACAGAGAATATGGCCTCCACGAATGAGGGCTTATTTCTGCTCAACAATGAGTGGAGTAGGTTCTGCAGGTGAATCTTGGCTTGTCTTCCAAATATAGCGACGGAAAAGAACTTTGATGCCAGCCGTCATAGGCACAGCCAATAGAGCACCGAGAAGACCTCCGAGGACGAGTGTCCAGAAAAGGACAGAGAACATAACTGTGAGGGGATGAAGCCCTACGGAATCGCCGACAATGCGAGGCTGAATGAGCCAACCATCAAGTTGGCTGACAACGGAGAAGATAACGACAACCCAGACGACATGTTGCCAGTCGTGCCAAGCAAACCAAGCAATGAGCATAGTTGGAATGATGGTGATGATGGTGCCAACGTACGGCACGACACCGAGTATTGCAACGGCGACACCAATGGGGATGGCATAGGGAAGTCCTAGAATCCAGAGTCCGATGGTAACGAGTGTGCCATCGATCAAACTGACGAGCATTTGGCCACGGAAGAAAGCAATCAAGTATCCGTTTATCTCTTGAAGAGCATCGATGAGTTCGTCCTTAAATGAGGATGATTTGATGGGCAGGACATTGTGCCAGTGAGCTTGAATGGCATCACTTTCCTTGAGAAAGTAGAAGAGAAAGATGGGCGTCATGAGGAGCCCAATAGCAATACCCAAAGCACTGGAGAGAACTTGCCCTCCAGAGGTTAGCCATGAGACAATTTTTGAGATGAGGAGAGATGAGTTTAAGTCGAGGTAGACAGCCAGTTTGGCTTGAGGGGTGCTTGCTTCCTGAGCTTTGATGAGATCTTCTTTGCTGATATCTTGTTCGCTGAGTTCTCGAAGGCTCTGTTTGTAGAGTTTGTCAATGGCTCCTGAGACCATCGGTTGCTCCATGACCTCGATGACTGTGGTTGTTGTGGAGTTCCAGATCTTGTCTCGGTCATCAACGAGTTGGTTGGTTTGCTCAATGAGCGGAGGTACGATGACCATGAAGAAAGCGATAATGGCGATAGCTCCTGCTCCCATGACTGAAACTACTGCGGAGACACGAGAAAAGTGCGCTTTGCGAGTAAGCCAGGTGACGATGGGGTTAATAATGTAGGCAATGAGGGCTGCTACAAGAACAGGTAGAAGGACTGGCTCGAGGTAGGAGAAAAGACGAGATGTTGCTTCGATGCATGCAATGGCAAGCAAGAGAATGACTGCCATGGATACTCCAGTGAGCGCATTCCAACAGGTTTTGCGTTGAAATGAGAAAGGATCTTGAGTCGTCGGAGGAGGAGTGGAAGACATAGCAGAGAGTGGCTATCTTAAGCTTGTTGAGGGGAGACTTCAGAGGTTGCTGTTGTGACAGATGATTCGTGAAGTTGAGTTGTATGATCTGGAGAGGATGGTTGAGCCGATGGATCAGAAGATTGCTGTTTGAGTTCTTCTTTGAGGCGTTCAGCTTCTTGCATCTGTTCAAAGACCTCAGGGGTGACAGCAACTGGGGTTGGATGATAGTCCGCAGGTTCTGGACTGTCTGGAACTGTCCATTGGAGGGTGATGATATTGTTGAGGCGACGGACGACGACTGTGGCTTCTGCTCCTTCTGTTGTTGTGATGTAATCGAGGACGTGAGCGTCAAAGTGCTTGCGCCCATTCATTGAAACGAGATAGTCCCCCGATCTCAACCCAGCACGCCATGCCGTCGACCACGGAGCGACGTAGGCTCTGTAGGGTTCCTTACCATCTTTTTGAGGGATGAAAGTAGCTCCTACGAGGTTGAGACGAGGGCGAATGCTAGCACCTTTAACTTGGCTGAAATAGATTTTATTGTTAGGTGCATCGATCCAAAATTCACGCTGACTGAGAGCCTCCATGCCCAAGACAATGTCTATTTCCTTGGGGAGTCCAACGAGTGTGGGGTTAGTGAAGCTCTCGCAGGCAACAACGTTGTGGAGTTTGAGCCCTTGGAACGAGAAAGATTTAATGAGGATACACTCGCGAGCATAATATCCACCTGCAGCAGGACTGTATCCACTGTAAACGAGAACTGGAGCATCGGGGTATTCCAACTTGAACTGTTCCCATTGGTGAGATGCAATGTACAAAGCGTAGGGAGCCCCCGTATCAATGAGAACAAGACGGTGTTCAGGATCATGTACTTGGGCGTAATCCGAACCCTTGACAAGATGAAGATGACTCCACCCTTTCATATGGCGAGGTAGAGAAGAAAAGAACTGATGCTTGCTTTGAGGAATGTTGAGGTGCCAGACAAAATTGCGGAGAGTTTTCCAACCGAGCAGACCGTCATAGGGCGCAGATTTGACAATGGAAACATCCGTTTTGGGGGCGAGTGGTTTCCCCGAACGAGTAAGAGAAACCTGAAGCCGAGTAGTCTGCATGCTCCCCTTGCCAGAAAATTTCCCTCCTAACTGCTTAATGGATGGAGAGAAAAGAACGGCCGCTTGAGTTGCACCCGTGTCAACACCCATACTCAGGGGGGATTCGTCACACCATGCCTCTGCCATAGGAAGCATTTCAACAGGGTTGACGGCTTCTATGGGCGAATTTCCTTGTTGAGGCGTAGGTCGATGTGAACATGCCACAAGACTGAGGCACAACAACACTGGAACAGCTAAATTCATTGGCTTCCGATTCTATAGCAAAGCTTCAAGACGCATGCAAGAGATCTACCGAGGGACGGTATTACATTTAGCTGTGGACGATAGGAGACTGTGTAGAAAGGACTATAAAGGCGTCATTAGAGTAGACCTATGAAGCTGTCATCCAACAACGGAGTGGGCTTGCACGTAGGGAAAGGAGTTCGTATGATTCAACCGTATTCCACTATGAAAGATCAAACCCTAGAACGACGACTGCGAGATATCGTTAAGTCGGATCCACGTTTTGCTCAGCCTGCTTATGAATTCTTAAGCGATGCGTTGGAATACGCAATGGCTCGTTATGGAAAACAGGAAAAGCGTGGTCACGTTTCTGGGGAAGACCTGCTTCATGGATATTGCGAATATGCATTGAAGCAGTTCGGTCCCATGGCATCGACAGTGATCAAGGAATGGGGAATTCACAGTGGGTTCAATGTGGGTGAGATGGTCTACAATATGATCGATGCGGGGATTTTCGGACAGGAAGGTGACGATAGCTTGTCAGACTTCCGAGGAGTGCTTGATCTGATTTCTACGCTAGAAGCTCCCTATCAGATGAATGAACCTGTAGAGGAAGAACCTGAGGCCTCTCCGAAGAAGAAAACATCTGGCAAAAAAACGAAGAAGGACAATCATGAGTGAGCAAGGATCGATCATTGAGAGGGATGTAAGGTGGCCTGCTGAATGGGAAAAGCAGGATGCAGTGTGGCTTTCATGGCCTCATCGGCAAGATCTCTGGCAGGGTGGACTAGATGAGCTCCAACACATTTTTACGACAGTTGCCTCAACTATCTCTCAGTTTGCTGAGGTGCGAATTAATGCGTCTAGAACTCTCCATGTCGGGATTAAAGCGTACCTTTCTCAAGCCAAGGTGACGAACTACAAGCTCTACGACCACCCGACGAACGATGTTTGGTGCCGAGATCACGGCCCTATTTTCTTGCAGAACTTGAAGACGGGAGGATTGGAACTGGCGGACTGGCAGTTCAATGCATGGGGAGGGAAGTTTGCCCCATGGGATTTGGATAACAAGATCCCTTCTTGTATAGCCAAGAGCTTGCAACTCCCAAGCAGAAGTTCACAGATGATTCTTGAAGGTGGAGCCATTGAGGGGAATGGTGAGGGACTTTTGATTACGACAGAGTCAGTCTTACTGAATCCCAATCGCAATCCGCAGATGAATAAGCAAGACATTGAATCTGAGATCCGGCGGATGATGGGTGTCCAGAGTATTTTCTGGCTCGGCAATGGCATCGAAGGCGACGATACGGATGGTCACATTGATGACATGGTTCGCTTTGTTAATCGAGACACCGTTGTATCCATTGTGGAGTTGGACTCAAGTTCTCCACATTACCACACGCTTGCCGAGAACAACGAACGCCTTCAAGATTTACGCACTTGCGATGGCGGGAAGGTAGAAATTGTTCCTTTACCGATGCCTGCTCCTATTGTTGCTCAAGATTGGCGATTGGAACAATTGCCAGCCAGTTACGCTAACTTTCTTATCGTGAATGATGGTGTTGTTGTCCCCATTTTCAAGCAGGACAAGGCTGATGACAGAGCTTTAGGTATTCTTCGAGAGCTCTTCCCTAGGAAGAAGGTTGTGGGAGTTGATGCTCGCAAACTAGTCATTGAAGGTGGTGCCATTCACTGCATTACCCAGCAACAACCCCAACCGATCCAGACTTTATGAATGACGAGTCTGAACCTCTCTTTGTCGACATCGTTCTTCCGTTAGAACAATCCAAGAACGATAACGCTCGACGTCGAGCTGTCGCTCAAAAACTAGGGGTTTCTGTTAAGCGTATTGTTGGCGTACGTCTCGACAAGGAATCGATTGATGCGAGACATCGTGCCATCAAGATGCAACTGCGCCTCGAAGTTGGATTGGACGCACCTCTTCCTGAATGGCATTTGCCTGTACGAGGATATCCTCATGTTCGGACTGGCGCTCCTCGTGTGATCATTGTGGGTTTTGGCCCTGCTGGCATGTTTGCGGCTTTGCGTTGTTTGGAATTAGGTGCCCAACCTATCATTTTGGAACGAGGCAAAGACGTTTCAGCTCGTCGTTTTGATCTTGGACCTATCATGCGCCAAGGGATTGTTAATGAGGAATCCAACTACTGTTTTGGCGAAGGTGGCGCAGGTACTTTTTCAGATGGAAAGCTCTACACGCGAGCGACGAAGCGAGGTAGCGTGCGCAATATCTACGAAACCTTTGTTGCGCATGGTGCACCCCCAGAAATTTTGACAGATGCTCATCCTCACATTGGGTCGAATTTATTACCTAATGTCGTTAAGGCGATACGCTGTTCTGTTTTGGCGGCAGGTGGTGAAGTCCATTTCCAGAGCCGCGTGACAGGATTCCTTCGTGGTGCAGATAGAAGTCGTCTGAGGGGAGTGGTCTGTGCTGATGGTAAGAGTTATGAGGCTGATGCTGTCATTTTAGCCACAGGTCATAGTGCTCGTGATATTTACCGAATGATGGTTCGAGAAGGCTTGCTCTTGGAGCAGAAGCCGTTTGCTGTGGGTGTCCGTATTGAGCATCCCCAGCATTTCATCGATGAACATCAATATCACCTGCATCCTGGCGAAAAACGTCCAGATTTGCTTCCTGCTGCTCGTTACAATTTAGCAACAAAAGTAGAGGGGCGTGGCGTGCACTCGTTCTGTATGTGTCCTGGTGGTTTCATCGTTCCTGCTGCTACGGAGAATGACGAGGTCGTTGTCAATGGGATGTCACTATCTCGACGTGATTCCCCCTATGCCAATTCCGGGTTTGTGGTGACAGTAGAGCCTGAAGATACGCTCAAGTACCAGGCTAAATACGGTGTTTTGGCAGGTATTGCCTACCAGAAGGAGCTAGAGTGTGCTACGTCTAAGGCTGGGGGAGGTTTGCAGAAAGCACCTGCCCAACGCGTAGTGGACTTCCTCGATGGACGAGTTTCGAGAGATCTTGCAGAGACGAGTTATCATCCAGGACTGACATCATATCCTCTCCACGAGCTTTTAGCACCTGGGATCGTGAGCCGTATGAGATCCGGCTTACGTCTTTTTGACAGGAAAATGCATGGCTATGCTGGTCCGTTGGCTCAGCTCATTGGTTGTGAGACGAGGACGAGTTCTCCCGTTCGTATCCCACGTTTAGATTCAACCTTGGAGCATCCAGACCTTTCAGGTCTGTTCCCTTCAGGAGAAGGGGCCGGCTACGCTGGAGGGATTGTTTCTGCTGCCATGGATGGCATTCGTAGCGCTGATGCCGCTGTTGCTAGTTTGATCTACAAATAGAAATACCGAATTACTTCATAGGAATACAAAAAGCCGACTCCCACACAATGGTGGCAGTCGGCTTAATTATGTATTCCTAAGAACGAAAGCTTATTGGGCGTTGTACATCTTGACGTAGTATTCGTCAGCCATACGGTCGGCGTCGAAGTATGGGGAGATGTCGTTCATCGCATTGAAGACGATGTCCATCCACTTATCAGGATTTTCGTAGTAGAGAGGAAGGACCTTTTCTTCGAGGATGTCGTAGAAATTATCACGGTCAGAGCGGTCGCGAGCTTCAGGAGACAGTCCAGGAGCTGCATTTGGAATCACGAAGCTGTTTTCACCGTTCTTGGCGAATTCGCAAATCCAACCGTCGAAGGTGGACAGGGAAATAGAACCGTTCATGGCAGCGGACATGCCAGAAGTACCAGAGGCTTCACGGGTGACAACTGGGTTGTTAAGCCAGATATCAGAACCGTTCTTGAGAGCGCGGCTGAGACCCATTTCATAGCCAACGAGGACGGCCGAACGAGGATACTTAGCGGTCAGTTGGTTGAGACCGTTGAAGATTTCGACAGCCTTGTGGTCTGTTGGATATGGCTTGCCTGCCCAGATGAATTGCACCGGACGGTTGGTACGTTGCAACATTCTTTCAAAGCAGGTTGGGTTATGCGTGATGAGGTCAGGACGCTTGTAGGCAGCGAAACGACGAGCCCAAACGATTGTGAGGCAATTGGGATCGAATACACGGCCCGTTTGTTCACCAACGATGCGGAAAAGGTCTTTTTTCAGTGCGCGCTTGCGACGACGGAAAGCTTCCTTATCACGAGCTTGGAAAGCTTCTGCCAATTCATGGTCTTGCCAATACTTTTGGTTTTGAGCATTGGTGATAGAGGTGATTGGGCAGATATTGTCGTAGCCCTTCCACATATCGATCGAGACATCACCGTGAAGCTTGGAAACACCGTTAGCCTTATGGCTGAGACGGAGAGCTGCAAGAGTGTAGTTAAAGGTGTTGTCAGATGGATCAAGTTGAATAGCTTGGCGAACTTCGTCGAGGTTGAGGCCATCAAAGAAGGAGAAGGTGTTCATCGTGTTGATGTCCATCTTCTCGTTACCTGCTTCTTCAGGGGTATGCGTTGTGAAGACGAAACGCTTGCGGACTTCTTCAACGCTCTTGGTCTTGGCAAGGACATGGAAGGCAGCGGCCAACCCATGAGCTTCATTGAGGTGGTAGATTTCAGGTTCAACTCCCAATTCTTCGAAGAGGCGAGCACCACCCTTACCTAATAAGATGTATTGGGCGATACGAGTGAAACCATTGGAATCGTACAAACGGCGGGAGATGTTTCGGCTTTCTTCATCGTTTTCTTCCAAATCAGTTGAAAGAAGGAACATAGGAGCGGAGCCGAATGTTTCTGGACGCAAGAAGTAAGCCTTTACCCAAACAGGAGCACCACAAACGCGGATGAGGAACTTAATGTTGTGGTCTTCAAGGAAGGGGTAATTCTTGTGCATGTACTGGATAGCCATGGATCCGTCTTCTGCACGGATTTGGTTGTAATAACCATAGCTCCAAAGAATGCCGATCCCAACAAGGTTTTGGCGCAGATCATGAGCACTGCGCATATGGGAACCAGAAAGGTAACCTAACCCACCTGAGTAAATTTTAAATGAGTTGTCGATAGCAAACTCCATGGAGAAGTATGCGACACTTTTAGCGTACTTAGGATCGATTTCGTACGGATGTTCAAACTGGCGTGGGAGAAATGATGTAGCCATCGTAACTAAGGAATCAGTTAAATGTGTTCAGCTCTGGATAAGATACCAATTCATCTAAATAAGTGAAGCCGAAAGTAAAACAATGTCTAAGATAACTGACAGGTTGCAAGCAAATTCTGGCCCAATTGCTACCTTTTGACTTGAAACGGTAGGCCCGGATGCGCATGAATAACTCCCATGAAAGCTCTGGTAAAGACGCAAGCTGCTCCAGGACTTGAACTGATGGATATTCCAATGCCAGAAGTTGGTCCTAATGACGTATTGATTCGAGTACACAAGACCGCAATTTGCGGAACTGATCTTCATATTTGGAAATGGGATGCATGGGCTCAACGTACGATTCCTGTTGGAATGCAAGTTGGTCACGAATTCTGTGGTGTGATTGAAAAAGTCGGCAGTGCCGTAACGAGCTATAAGCCCGGTGAAATTGTATCTGGTGAAGGCCACATCGTTTGTGGGACCTGCCGTAACTGTAAGGCTGGCCGTCGCCACCTTTGCCCTAACACCAAGGGTGTTGGTGTGAACCGTCCTGGTTGCTTTGCTGAATACCTCAGCATTCCTCAGGAAAACGTTTATCGCATTTCTCCTGAAATTCCGATGGAAATTGCTTCCATCTTTGACCCATTGGGCAATGCCGTTCACACCGCTTTGTCATGGGATCTCGTAGGTGAAGACGTTCTTATTACTGGCGCAGGATTGATTGGTAGCTTGGCTGCTGCAGTGTGCAAACATGCAGGTGCCAAAAATATCGTTGTGACTGATGTCAATGACTACCGTCTCGAAATTGCCAAGAAGTTGGGCGCTACACGTACGATCAATGTGACACGTGAAAAGGTGACAGACGTATGGCGCAACGAACTCGACATGGCTGAAGGCTTTGATGTCGGTTTGGAAATGAGTGGTAGCCCATCAGGGTTGAACGACATTTTAGACAATGCCTGCAATGGCGCTAAGGTTTCTCTCCTTGGTATCCAACCAGATCAAGTTGCCATCAACTGGGATAAAATTATTTTCAAGGGCCTCATGCTCAAGGGAATCTATGGTCGCGAAATGTTTGAAACGTGGCACAAGATGAGCAAGATGGTTCGTGGAGGAATGGATATTAGCCCAATCATCACCCATCGTTTGCCTTACACAGAATTTGCTAAGGGCTTTGAAGCCATGGCAAGTGGTAACTCTGGTAAGGTCGTTATGGATTGGATCCTGTAAAATTTTAAAATAGGTATTGCCAAGTGAGGGCAGGTCTTGTATAAGGCTTGCCCCTCACCCCGCAAGAGCGGAAAGGCGAACCCTTTACGATACACCAGATTATGTCCAAGCATTCAAGTCTCAAGGCTACCGGTACTGTGGGCGGCAAGCGCTCCGTTCTCAAACGTTTCGAACGCGTCAAGTTGTTGAAAGAACGCGGTCAGTGGAAGAAGGGTCAGAGCCCAATTGGTCTTCCTAAGACTAAGCACGAAGACTAATTCGTCACGTGGTAGCAATAGGATCTGCCACATGCTCGAACGTTGACATTCTCATTGGAATACAACCCCTGAATGTTCAGCTGAGAGTATGTTGAAATGATTTTTCCAAGTGAAAAGCCCCTAGGTTTTACCTGTGGGGCTTTTCCTTGTTTTCTGAAACTAATCAATTAAGGATTATCTAAGATTGCGTCACGACGCAAAAAGATTGAACAGAAACCGCTGTGAAGTGGTCACTATAGGAATTAATCCACCATGAGTGAATACGAGCAAAAAGAAGGAGCTTTCTCCCCCGAAGACAACGCCGGCAAAATACGACTCAATAAGTTTTTAGCATCCTGTGGGGTAGAATCCCGACGGGTAGCAGATCAGTTAATTGCAGAAGGACGCGTAGAAATCAATGGTCAGGTTGTGATAACTCCTGGCGTTCGCGTCAGTACGAATGATTTTGTGAAAGTGGATGGTCGCCATATGCTTCCTAAGGAACAGGTGATCATTTTGCTTAATAAGCCACGTGGCTTTGTTTGTAGCCGTGATGCACAAGGTGCTAGAGGAACGGTTTACGACCTTCTCCCACCAAGTCTCCAACATTTGAATTACGTAGGACGCTTGGATGCTGATTCTGAAGGTCTTCTGCTGATGACCAACAATGGTGATCTTGGCCAACAACTTAGTCACCCTTCAGAAGGTATCGAAAAAGAATATTGGGTAACCCTCGATCAAAATTTTGATAATTCCGTGTTGATGCAGATGCTCAAGGGATTACGCATTACGGAAGGTCAAGCTAAGGCTAAATATGTCTACCGAGCTTCAGCTCGTCGAGCTCACATCGTTTTGACACAAGGTTTGAAGCGTCAGATCCGCCAGATGTTCAACTGCATGGGGCTTAAAGTCCAAAAGCTTGTTCGCGTCCGAATCGGCTCCTTGTGGGGTGGCGATTTGGAACCTGGCGCATGGCGCTTCTTGGTATCTGATGAATTGAAGCTTGTCGCAAGTAATCCAAAGCGCATGAAGAAGTACCTTGGTGCTCGTGAATTAGAAGCATACAAGGGACATAAGGCTGAACCTAAGCCCGTGGCTAACGATGCAAGTGTTGACGATGATGCCAACTATGAGTTTGACCCCGCAGATTTCGAAGGAATCGATCTGGATGCCGATACGAGCGATATGACGCCAGAAATGCACACCCGATTTACTGATGCTGATGAACCTAAAAAGGGGCACAGAGACGGGCAAAGAGGATTTGCGGGTCGTCGCGAAGGGGCTCCCCGAGGAGA
>CAYNVM010000013.1:0-15579 GCA_964400645.1 uncultured Akkermansia sp.
GGAGGGTTAGGGGTGATGACATTCGCTTACTTCTTGGCAATGATTGCTGGGCAAGGCTTTTCTGTGAAGGATAGGGTGCTTTTGCAAGACATCCTGGACGCCGATAATATTCAGGGAGTGGTGAAGATGGTGCGACGGATTGTTATTTGCACTTTCGTCGTGGAGACTTTAGGAGCTCTCTCTCTCTATTTCTGTTGGGCCGAACAAGGCTTGAAGCTAGGTGATGAACCTTTGTGGTTCCATTCAGTCTTTCATTCAGTTTCGGCCTTCTGTAATGCAGGCTTCTCAACGTTCTCTGATGGACTAACTACGCCAGAGGTCCGCATTTGCCGGTCTGGTGAGTTGGTGTTGTTACTATTGATCTCGTGTGGAGGTCTAGGCTTTACCATTTTTGCGGAGACTGTTCATCATTTGAAGGTCTGGAGTTGGCATCGCTTGGCCTTCCTCCGCAAAATAGGTATCCGATATTTCTATAAGCAAAGCCTTACTGTTCCTCGCTTACTGTGGACTCCATTAGCTAAGTTAGTCATCTATACGACGATCTCATTAACAGTCGTCGGGACGATTATCTTGTTTTTCCTGAATAATAACCAAGATCCAAATGTCGCTTCCATGTCTTGGTTAGACCGGCTGTGGATTTGCTTCTTTACGAGTATTTCAGCGCGAACAGCTGGTTTCTCTCTGATAGAACTTCACTATTATTTACCTGCGGCATGCCTCATTATTTGTGCCTTGATGCTCATAGGCGGAAGCCCTGGAGGTACTGCTGGTGGGATCAAAACAACAACTGTTGCTGTCGTTGCAGGTGAAATCTATCGCATCCTCAAGGGAAGAGAAGAAGTGCACTTTTTCCAACGTTCAATCGAACAAAAGGTGATTGGCCGTTGTGTAGCAACTGTTGTCGTCTGTGGGGTTTGGGTGGGAGTAAGTACGGTCATGTGTTGTTTCTTCCAACCAGAAAGTCAGCCCTTAGAGGTTTTATTTGAGGTTGCTAGCTCTTTCTCAACTTGTGGCTTATCCATGGGGATTACCCCAGAGCTAAACTCAGTGACAAAAAGTCTTTTAATCTTGAACATGATTGTTGGCAGAACGGGGCTCTTTATGTTCCTCGTTGCCGTGTCAGGGAAGCCCAGCCCTCGTTATTATTCGTATCCACCCGTGCGGATTCCCTTGACGTAATCGTAGAAAATTCTAACTGATAGAAAATATGTCTGTAGCCCCTATTCAGTACGTGGTTATTGGTCTTGGCCGATTTGGTATTAAGCTCTGTCGTGAGCTTGTTGGCCGAGGCTTAGAAGTCCATGCACTGACGATGAAGTCAGAATTCCCCATGGATCTTGTTGAAGAGGTGAGAGACTTGAGGACGCTTGATTATACTAGTCCTGTTGCACTCAAGCAGTTCGTTGATCAGATGGAAGGTGAGACTTATTATTTTATCGCCATCGGGAATAGCTTTGAAAATAGCCTGAGTGTTGCAGCCTGTTTGCGTTCATTTGAAGTTGAGCATCTCTATGTTCGCGTGATCAATGAGAACCATGCTCAGCTGATTAACCTACTAGGTTTGAACCCCATTGACTTGGCATCGTCAACGGCTAGCACTTTTGCAAGTCTGATCCGTTCTCCTAAGTTCCGAAGAGCCATTCCTGTGGATGAGAATTACACCGTAGCAGAAATGGAACTTCCATTGGCGTATATTGGCGCTTCGCTGAAGCAAATACCCCTTCGCCAAGAGTTCAAACTCAACCTTGTCTCTTTCCGACGTGATGGAGTCTACTGTGGAACGCCTGGTCCCAATACCGTTTTCAGAGAAGGGGATTTACTTCTTTTGTATGGGCAAGAAGACGAATTGCTTGTCTTTGCAAATACGGACGATGAAGAACTCCAGGCTGGGCTAGAGCGTCGCAAGAAGGAGTTGGAAAAGTAACCGTTAGTTGGGCTTCCAAGCGACAGCCATGAGTGTTTGGAAGTAGGGAGCTTCTAGCTCCTTGTCGACGATGTCAGTGAAGGTATTGACGAATCCTGCTTCGCTGAGCATGCTCTCTAACTCTAGCTCGCTAAATCCAAGCCAGTTGTCAGCGTAGAGCTCTCGAGCTTCCTCAAGACTGTGCTTCAGGAGATCCAGGATGAGGAGACAACCTCCTGGCTTCAGAATATCCCATGCTGCGTGAAGCGCCTTGACGGGATCCAAGGCATGGTGCAGAGCTTGGCTCAGCATGGCCAGGTCGACGGTGTTGGACTCGATGGGGGGTGATTCAATATCTCCTAAACGGTACTCCAAATTAGTGAGGTCGTGCTTTTTTGCCATTTCCGTCCCAATGGCTACCATGCGTGGTGAATTATCGATCGCAATGACTTGCTTCGCTCGGGCTGAGAGTAGTTGAGAGACGAAGCCTTCTCCTGCTCCAAGGTCGGCAATCACATCATAATTCATAATCCGCAGTAAGCCACCTGCCAGTGCTTTCCATGATCTGCCAGGAGCATAGTCCCTCCCGAATTTTCCTACGACGTCATCAAAGTAGGCGCGCATCTTGTCCTTACGTTTTTCCAGGATGTAATGGAGAGCTTTGAGGTCAGATTGTACTTCGTCGAGCTCCTCACAGGCTTTTGTCATGACTGGCTCTAGCTCGGGTTCGATAGTCAGTCTGTAGAACACGTATTTACCTGTTCTTGAGTCTTCGACGAGGCCTGCTTTCCTCAATTGAGCTAGCTGCGTAGATATGCGACTTTGCCCCATTCCTAGGATTTCCTGAAGCTCGGCTACGCTGAGAGACTCCTCCGATAGCAGGTTGAGTATTCTTAATCGTGTAGGATCTGTTAGGAGTTTCAGAGAATTGAGGATTGACGCCATACCGAAAGTAATGTATCAACAAATCAAGATTTGTCGATACATTATGAATTGTCCTCATATTTTCACATCGGAATCGGTAGGTGAAGGGCATCCTGATAAGGTTGCAGACTACATTTCAGACTCCATTCTGGATGCTTGCTTAGAGCAAGATCCATCTAGTCGCGTGGCATGCGAGACCTTGGTGAAAAGCAATATGGTTGTGATTGCAGGAGAAATCACAACTAAGGCTCAGATCAACCCAGAAAAGATTGCTCGTCATGCTATTCGAGAAATAGGTTATTGCTCACCTAAAGATGACGATGTCTTCAATGCCGACACAGTCTTTGTTGTCAATCTGCTGACAGAGCAATCTCCTGATATTGCGCAAGGTGTGGATGCTCGTGAAGCCGAAGGAAAAGGACATGCGGAGCAGGGCGCAGGTGACCAAGGTATTATGTTTGGTTATGCCACGAATGAGACGGCAGAGTTAATGCCAGCTCCTATCGTATATGCTCATAGGATTACGAGAGAACTAGCCAAGAGACGTCATGACGGCAATCCAGGTTGGTTGCGTCCTGACTGTAAGTCTCAGGTGGCAGTCGAGTACGGAGAAGACGGTAAACCTCGTCGCATTGTTAATGTCGTTGTATCGACGCAACATACTGAGGATACATCCAATGACGTCATCAGAACCTTTTGCAAGGACCTTGTGAAGCAAGTTCTGCCTGCGGACTTGCTTGATGAACAGACAGAATTTTTCGTCAATCCTACTGGCAAGTTTGTGATAGGTGGCCCTCACGGTGATACAGGGCTGACAGGTCGCAAGATCATCGTAGACACATACGGGGGTATGGGACGTCACGGCGGTGGCGCTTTTTCAGGGAAGGACGCATCGAAGGTTGACCGTTCTGCATGTTATATGTGCCGTTGGGTAGCCAAACACATTGTGGCTGCTGGATTGGCTGAACGTTGCGAACTGCAAGTGGCCTATGCCATTGGTAAGGCAGAACCTGTGTCTATCCGAGTAGACACGTTTGGAACAAGCTCAGTAGACAATGCGACAATTGTGAAGAAGGTTGAAGAGATCTTCTCATTCAAACCTGCAGACATGATCAAGCAACTGGATCTACTGAAGCCCATCTATCGTAAGACGACTCACTACGGGCATTTTACAAAGAGCGATTTGCCTTGGGAACGGCTTGACCAAGAACGCATCAATAAGCTCCGCTCGTTGATTGTTGCCTAATCACTTTCACCATTTACCTATTTTTTGAGATGAACTTATCAGAAACTGCATCTTACATTGTTAAGGACATAAATTTGGCTGACTTCGGTCGGAAGGAAATCGACATTGCTGAACATGAAATGCCAGGTTTGATGGCTGTTCGTGAGAAGTATGCTTCCGCTCAGCCTCTGTCTGGTGTGCGTATTACTGGATCCTTACACATGACGATCCAGACGGCAGTCTTGATTGAAACGCTTGTGGCTTTGGGTGCTCAAGTCCGTTGGGCTAGTTGCAATATTTTCTCCACGCAAGACCATGCGGCTGCTGCAATTGCTGCTGATGGTGTTCCTGTTTTTGCATGGAAGGGAGAATCCCTTGAAGATTACTGGAACTACACGTGGAAGGCCCTCTCTCACGAGAATGGACTTGGACCACAGCTGATTGTTGACGATGGGGGGGATGCAACCCTTCTGCTTCACAAAGGCTATGAAATGGAAGAAGGTGACGATTGGGTGAATCAACCAGCTTCTTCTAAGGAAGAGCAAGTTATTAAGGCCTTACTTAAGAGAATTGCCCAAGAACAGCCTGGAATTTTCCACCGTTGGCTCCCAGAAATTAAGGGTGTCTCCGAAGAAACAACGACAGGTGTCCATCGACTCTACCAGATGCATGCCGCAGGCAAGTTGTTGTTCCCTGCCATTAACGTCAATGATTCGGTAACTAAGTCTAAGTTCGACAATCTGTACGGCTGCCGCGAATCTTTGGTTGATGGTATCAAGCGTGCTACGGACGTGATGCTTGCTGGCAAAGTGGCAGTTGTTTGTGGCTATGGCGATGTGGGCAAGGGATGTGCCCAGGCACTTCGTGGCCTTGGTACGCAGGTGATTGTGACGGAAGTAGACCCCATTTGTGCTTTGCAGGCTGCAATGGAGGGATATCGAGTTTTGACTGTGGAAGATACGTTGGGGTGGGCTGACCTTTATGTCACCACAACAGGGAACTGCCATATCATCCGCATTGATCACATGGAACGGATGAAGGATCAGGCTATTGTTTGTAACATTGGTCACTTTGATAACGAAATTGAAGTGGCTCAGTTGGAATCATTCCCTGGTATTCAGAGATTGAACATCAAACCTCAGGTTGACCGTTACACCTTCCCTGATGGTCACGCTATCTACTTATTGGCCGAAGGCCGTTTGGTCAACTTGGGTTGTGCGACTGGTCACCCTAGCTTTGTTATGTCCAATAGCTTCACAAACCAAGTGCTTGCACAGATCGATTTGTGGCAAAACCGCGAAGGACGTCCTGTCTCTGTAGAAGTCTTGCCAAAATTGCTCGATGAAGAAGTCGCTCGCCTGCACCTTGGCAAGATCGGATGTAAGCTTACAACTCTGACTCAGGAACAGGCTGATTATATCGGCGTGAAGCCTGAAGGTCCCTTCAAACCCGAGTTCTATCGCTACTAATTGCCGATTATTTCGGTTTGACGTACAAAGTGTTTTTCAGCCTACAGCCGAATTATCCGGCTGTAGGCTTTCCAAATTCTACACAGTTACAGGAGGAATAGGCTAGAAAGTCGGTTTAACTTTGATGGGACTGAGAAGCTTTTGCTAGCCATGGGGGAGCGATTATAGTATGAAAACAGAGAATTGAATCCCGCTATGAAGAACCATTTCATAACAATTCTTGCCTTAGTTGGAGCCATCTCATGTGGAGTTCCTCAGGCTGAAGCTGAATCTCCTAGTACGCAAGTTAAGGTGACCTCTCTAAAAATGGATCGCATTAAGGCGATGGAGTCTCCAATGCTTGAACCTGGAGGGATGAGTTTGCCGAACAAGCCCAAGAAATGGATGTTTCTTGAAGCGAGTATGAAAGTTGATGCTCGTGACCCTGTTCTTCGAGGGACTCCTGACTATTTGGATCAGGTCTCGGTCCGTTTTTACTTCTCAGCTAAGACACCTGCTAAAGAAAAACCAGCCGGGGTGTTGTTACTTACGAAGGAAATCAAGTACATCAACATTCCAGTCGGAGCAAGTGAGACAGTGAATATGTGTGTGTTTATGTCTCCAGCGTCTATTAAGCGTCTGACTGGCGGTGAGTCTGTTGGGAATAACATCTTTGAAGATGTGGGGATGGAAGTTGAATATCGTGGCAAGGTTGTTGCTACTTATCCACCTCAACGAGGGAACAAGCCATCCTGGTGGAAGAACCCCAAGTTGATCCCTTCATCCACTTATCCAATCTTGGCTAAGGACGAAACTCCGTTCGCCATTTTCTGGTATGACCGTTATCCAGAAATTGCGCCTAAGGATTCAGGCTCAACTTCTTCTCTCTTTGGTACAACGAGTGCACCTTCTGCTACTAGTGCCGATAGTGAAGATGATAAATGATTCCCTTTTCTAATTCTCTCCTGAAACAATTTAAACCAGTTTAATTCATGGCCGATTCTAAACAGATTGTAGCTTTGAATGTGGGCTCCCAACGGGTGATCATGGGTGTCTTTACTAAGACATCAAAAAATGGTCTGAAGTTGGACCGATATGCATCCCGAACGCTCAATGTTGATCCCAAAGAGGAGTCTCTCCGACCTGATATTGTCGCCTCAGTAGTTTCTGAACTTGTCTCTGAGCTCAAGGTCAAGGGGGCTACCGTTAATTATTCCGTGGCAGGGCAGTCTGTCTTCATTCGCTTCATTAAGTTGCCTCCAATTGATAACGCCGATGTCGATCAGTTGGTCAGATTTGAAGCTCAACAGCACGTCCCATTCCCCCTCGATGAAGTTGTTTGGGACTATCATTTGCTATCTTCTGGCGGACTTGAGCAAGAAGCAGTTCTTGTTGCTATTAAGACAGACGCTCTCAATACGCTTAATGATTCAATTAACGAAGAAGGTCTGAAGACTGGGCAAGTTGATTGCGCTGCAACCTCTCTTTACAACGCTTTCTGCGATAGTTACCCAGATGAAGGTCAGTCTGTAGTTCTCATTGATATCGGTGCTAGATCCACGAACTTGATCTACAGCGATGGAGGACGTTTCTATACTCGTAGCATCAATATCGGTGGTATTTTCATTACTTCAGCTATTGCTCACGAGTTCAATACTAGTTTCCAAGAAGCAGAGCAGGCGAAGTTGAGTAAGGGGGCCGTTTCTATGACTAACGGTCAGACTGTTGGCATGGACCCAAATGTAGCCGCTCTTGCTACAAACATCCGGACTTCGATGACTCGTCTGGCATCTGAAATCCAACGTACGACGACGCTTTATCGTAGCCAGATGCACGGTAATGCTCCTGTGAAGGCGTTCCTTTGTGGGGGTGGGGCTTCCTTACCTTATACCAAGGAGTTCCTTGAAGAACGGTTGGGTATTCCTGTCTCATTTTTCAATCCCTTACACCACATCGGTGTTGGAAGCGGTGTAGACGTTGATAAAGTTGCCTCTGAAGCATTCCTGCTTGGAGGTATTGTCGGATCGGCTTTGAATTCGGTCGGGCGCTCCAATATCAAAATAGACTTGGTGCCTTCATCCGTGGCACAAAGTCGCCAAGCTCAACAGCGCGTACCTAAAGTTGTCGCAGGTGTGCTTTTGGCTCTGATTGGTGCTGGTGCCTTTGCTGGAACCTCTATCATGGGACAGAAAAAAGCCCTAGAGGTGCGCAATGAAGTCCAAGAGAAAGCTGATGCAGTGCAAGCTCTTCAGGGGCAAATCCAGACAACTGTGAGCAAGATCAAGGCTCTGGACACGCAGTTGAATGAACTCAAGTATCTGGCACTCCAGCGTTACTCATATGCAGACATTTTGAAGGAGTTTGTGGAGAAGACCCAGAGTGTTGATTTCTGGATTGTGGATTTTGATCCTGTCACTAACTTCGATCCTGAGAATACCCAAACTATTTCAGGGGATTCCGTTGTGAAGGATTCCTATGCGACGGAAAAGAGTTCTGCTTTAGCAAATCCCATGCCCAAGGAAGACTCTTCTCCTCGCAGAGGAGCTCCACCCAGACGTGGCGCAGACTCGGATAGAAAACCTGGCGATGGGCTTTACGTGAATGCTATTCGATTGAAGGGTTTTGCTCGAGTCAGTGCAGGTGGTGATTCGATTAGTCAAGGGATTCTTGACAAGTTGAAGGTCAATCCAGAGGCATCGCTCTTCACATTTGAAAAGTCTGATGGGACTCCACTAGAAACAAGACAGCTTCTTTCTAGTGATCTCAAGCAGAGCACTTCGTTTGCTAAATCGTTTACAATTCTTTTGCCATTGAAGACGCCTATCCCTGTCAAGAACGGGAACAGTGACTCAAAATCTGAACAATAACCAATTTTAATAGACGTTATGAGTACTTGGATTCAGGATAATAAAACATCACTCGTCATTACAGGTGTTGGTGCTGTTCTGGTTGCTGGGCTTGTCGCTGTAGGATTCATGAAGTCTTCAGAAGAATCTGAAGCTAGTGACGCTATAACAGCTGCGACTGATACCATTTCTTCTGCAAGTTCATCTGGACTTACCCCTACTAAGAAAACGTTGGACGGAGCTAAGAAACTCTTGGCCGATTACGAAACCAACATGGCTCAGATCGAGGGGGCATTCGCACCATTCAAGGCGACATCCGCTTTAGAAGTGATCGACGCTCAGTCGTTCCAGAATCGCTTGAAGGAGGATGTGGCCCAGTGGACGAAGGTTTGCGAGGGTAAGGAAATTACCATAGCTCCAGAAGCTAAAATGATGGGCTTTGGGCAATACATGAACCAAGCCCCAGGTTCAGAAGCTACATCCATGCTGGCCTTCCAGGAAAAAGGCCTCAACTTCTTCTTAACTCAATTAGTGAATGCCGGGGTAACCAAGATGACAAAGGTCTACCGAGCACCTTTGACTGTTGAATTGCCTCCTAAGAAGGACGAGAAGAATGGGCCTGCACGCTCTAGGAAAGCCTCCGAGCCTTTGTATGTGACGATGCCTTTTGAAGTCACTTTTGAAGGTAAGAGAGAGACGTTGGTGCAGTTTTTGAACACAATTCAGAGCAACGATCAGTACCTTTATACGATCGCTGCATTGCGTGTCAAAAATGAGAAACAACAAGCTCCATCGTTTGAGCAGAAGAAACCAGCGACAAGTGCTGTATCTGGTGCTCCAGGAGTAGCTGTTGAGGAAGAAAAGAGTGCAGAACCAGAAGAAGAGGTAGCAAGAGAAATCTTGAAGCCTGTTTTGGGTGACGAAAAGGTGAACGTTCACCTTGTTGTTAATCTCATTCATTTCCCTCAAAAAGTAGAGAAACCCACTAAAGCACCTGCTCCAAAGGCAGAACCTGCTGACGATGCAACGGAGGATGATGCAGAATAAGTAACCTTAATTTTTTTATCAATATGGCTTTTTCCGAACAATATGATAAGGCGATCCTATGGGTCGGCGTTTTGATAGGCGTAGTCGGTCTTTCATATGGTGCTTATTCCTATATGTCTCTGGGAGATAAGTACCAGACCGATACATCTATTGCCGAAGGCAAAGTGGATTTCCCAGGAGTGGATGCATCAAAGCAGGTCGTGGATTATTTGACTGCTTCTCATGATGTAGATCGCCCTTCTGTGGGTACCCAGAAATTTGATATTTTTGTTGCACCCCAATTATGGCTTCAATCGGGGAAATCAGAACCCATCGATATTCGTTCAGGGCCTCCAATTCATGGCGATATTCCCAACACCTGGTTTTTGGATAATGGCTTAGAGGACATCCTGAAATATTCTGATGCTCTGACTCGTGACCCTGATGAGGATGGCTTCAATATTCTCGAAGAATATGAGGCTCAAACCAACCCTAATGATCCCAATAGCCATCCCTCTTTGCTTAGTAAACTGCAAGTGGTCAAATGCTCAGCATCAGCCATCCAACTCGCTTTTACTCAAGATCAAAACCCTGATTACGGGTTCACATTGAGAGATCGCAATGGCAATGAAATCGGGCGTCTTAAGGCTACTGTAGGCTCTTCACTATCAGCAGCTCAGGCTCCACTCAATAAGATTGCTAAGCGTTTCAAACTGAAGGAAATCAAGCATGAGAAACGCTTGAATAAGTCGACGAACGAAGAGGAAGAGACTGCAATCGCAATCATTGAGGATCAAAAAGATTCGAAAGCAGGCACTCTTTACGAGATCCAATATGGTCCCAAGTTCCCAGTGCCTGTTGTAGATCTTTCGGCAGAGTTAAAGGTTTTGGCTGGCGCCAAGGCAAATCAGACCTTCAAGGTTGAAGAAGGTAAAAATTTTAAAATTCCAGGAGACGACACCGTCACGTTTTCTGTGAAAGAGATTAACAATAAGAAAGGTATAGTCAGAATCTCTGGCAACATCGGAGCAGGAGAAAAGACCTGGGATCTGAAAAAATAATGGGTCAAACAGGCGTTTTCTGAAAAAAAAGCTTCACAATTCGCAAAAATCTGTAAAAAGAATTACCAACTATGGATCAAGCACCTCTCTACACATCCACGCGTAGCCTGATGTTGCTGATGGCAGTTGCAGTCTCTTGCCCGTTTGTTCAGGCAAATGACTACGGTGCTGTTGGCGCTTCTACAGCAGAAGGCACGTCGATTGCTGGTTATGGTTACTATGGCGCAGGTCAATCCGATATTCAGAGCCGTGCATTCGCTCGTCGCGAAGCTCGTGTGAATGAATCGATGGATTACCTCAACAAGGGCCGTGAGTACTACCGCGCTGAAAAGTATGAAGAATCTCTGCAGGAATATCGCAGAGCTCTGGATACGATTCCTAAGGCTCCTGTCACCCAAGAACGCGTTGATTTCATCAAGCGTAGCATTGGTGATGCCAGTGTGGCTTTGGCTCAGCAGTACGTGAAGGTCGGTCGTTATGACGAAGCTCGTCAGCTTCTTCTTGATGCACTGAAGACCAACCCATGCAACAAGCTCGCTCAACGCGAACTTGAATACATGAACGACCCAATTCGTACGAACCCAGCAAAGACCCCTCAGTACGTCAAGGACGTAGAAGAAGTCAACAAGCTCCTCCACATGGGCTATGGCTACTTCGATCTTGGTCAGTTTGACGAAGCTAAGCGTGAATTCCAAAAGGTGCTTCGCATCGACAAGTACAACACGGCAGCTCGTCGTGGTATGGAACAAGTCGACAAGCGTCGTAGTGCATACTATCGCTCAGCCTACGATCAGGCTCGTGCAGAAGCTCTTGCTGAAGTTGATCGTTCATGGGAAGTTCCAGTTCCTATGGAAGTCCCAGAACAGGTTGATTCTGGCGAATCCATCACGATTGATGCTAATGGAGCTACAGCCAATTTGATGAAGCTGAAGTCCATCATCATTCCATCCGTTAACTTTGACAACACGACCGTTGAAGAAGCTATCGAATTCCTCCGCAATAAGTCCGTACAGCTTGATACAGGCAATGGTGAACGCGGAATTAACTTCGTGATCAACAACGTTCAGCCAGCTGCTGCAGCACCTGCAACGCCTTCACTTGATGATGACGACTTTGGTGGTGATGACGACGAAGATGAAGACAGCGACGACGAAGATGAAGCCGCAGCACCAGTAGCAGCAACGCCTGCTGTTTCTACATCTGACCTCAAGTCGAAGCAGATCCAACAGCTCAAGTTGCGCAATGTCCCAATGCTTGAAGTTCTGAAGATCATCTGCCAGAACGCAGGTCTTCGTTACAAGGTTGAAGACTATGCTGTAACGATCATGCCTGCAGGCAATGCTAATGACGCAGATCTTTACTCTCGTACGTTCTCTGTTCCACCGAACTTCATTTCCTCCCTTGACTTAGCTTCTGGTGATTCAGGCGGTGGTGATGCAGACCCATTTGGTGATGGTGGTGGTAGTAGCAGTGGCATCAAGGCTCGTCCTCCAGTTGCTACTCTTCTTAAGAATGCTGGTGTGCCATTCCCAGAAGGTGCATCTGCAACCTACATCGCAGGTAACTCCTCCTTGATCGTGCGTAACACGACGGCCAACTTGGATATGATCGAACAATTGATCGAACAGACCAAGGGCAAGACGAAGCAGATCAAGATCATGACGAAGTTCGTCGAAATCACGCAGGAAAACACGGATGAGCTCAGCTTTGACTGGGTCGTGACTCCATTCTCTGCTAACGATTCTCGCTCGCTCTTCGTGGGTGGTGGTACTAGTAGCTCTTCTGATGTGACCTCTTCCAACTTCGTGTCTGCTCCAACAAACACGAGCAACTGGCCAATCAGCTCTTCTTCTGACACCATCAATGGCTATTCCACAAGTGGCCTCCGTTCTGGTACGCAGGCTATTTCTAAGAATGGCATTGAAAACTTGCTTAGTTCTCAAAACCGTACAGAAGCTACGACGAAGTCTCCTGCTCCTGGTATCCTTTCAATGACGGGTATCTACGACGAAGGTTCCTTCCAGATGCTGATGCGTGGTTTGAGCCAGAAGAAGGGTACAGACGTTCTCACCGCTCCTAGCATCACAGCTAAGCCTGGTGAAATGGCTAAGATTGAAATCATTCGTGAGTTCATTTACCCAACGGCTTACGATGCTCCTCAGATTCCAAGTAGCATGGGGAGTAACTATGATAACAATAGTAGCAGTAGTTCTTCGACGACGAGTACGCTTCTCGGTACAACTATTCAGCCAAAGGTCAACTCCTATCCAGTAACGCCAGCAACGCCTACTGAATTCCAGATGAGACCAGTTGGTGTTACGCTTGAAGTTCAGCCTAACGTTGATGACAACGATTTCGCTATTGAAATGGTCTTCAAACCAGAAATCTCCGAATTCGAAGGTTTCGTGAACTATGGTAGCCCAATTCAGTCCACAGGTGTTGGTAGCGATGGTACGCCAATTACTCTTACGTTGACGGATAACCGCATCGAACAGCCTATCTTCTCGATCCGCCGTGTCGAAACGAACCTCTCCATTTACGATGGTCACACAGTTGCTATCGGTGGTTTGATTCAGGAAAACGTTCAGATTGTTGAAGACAAGGTGCCGATCTTTGGTGATCTCCCATTCGTCGGTCGTTTCTTCCGTAGTAATTCGGAAAACCACCTCAAGAAGAACCTGATGATCTTCGTAACGGGTCAGGTGATCGATGCTACAGGTCAGCCTGTACGTGGTCGTGCCACAGGTTCCGCATTGGACGGTGATCCTGCATCAACAGCTATGTCTGGTGATTCAGTGTTGCCTTCCCTCTAATATCACTCTCTCTGAGAGATTAATGGCTTGATTTATAGTGGGCACAGGACTTAGTTCCTGTGCCCGCTTTCTTCTTTCTTTTTGCCTGCTCTCACTGCGCTTAAAACACATATGTTTGTCCTTGCCCTTACTGGAGGCATTGCTTCAGGTAAATCTACAGCTCTGCGGTATCTGATCGAGCGTTCTGAAGGCCACTTGAGTATCTTTGACTGTGACCTCGAAGTTGCTCGTTTATATGATTCGGGACGCCTCAATGAGGCTCTCTGTGAAAACTTTGGAGCGGGAGCTGTTACTCAAGAAGGGAAGGTAGATAGGACCTTTCTTAGAGAACGAGTGTTTGCCGATTCCAAAGAAAGAGAACGGCTTGAACAGATGATCCATCCTGTCTTGAGGCAGGAATGTCTTGCGAAAATCGATGCTGTACGGCATGATCCCACAGTCACCGGCTTTGTGATCGATATCCCTCTGTTCTATGAGACAGGGATGGACTGCGGACAAGATGCAGTCTGCGTCGTGGCGACATCTCTTCCTACTCAGAAGATGAGGCTCGCTCGCCGGAATGGCTTTGACGAAGATATGATTGATTCCATTCTTGCAGCTCAGTTGCCTATGGACGTCAAGCTCCGTAAAGCTGATATTGTGCTGTGGAATGAAGGCCCTGAATCGCTTCTTCTTCGGCAGACTGAATGCTTATACCAACACTATTTCAGATGAACGACGAGCAACCTGATTTGCTACAGACAGCTTCCCCTCTTGAGGCGTCAACCTCAGCCCCAGTACAGGAAGAATTGGAAGCAACGCAAGCTTCAGAACAGATCGATACTGAGACGACTCCGTCTGAACCCTTGCCTATCATGTCTGTCAATGAGCTACGCACCATTCCCATGACTGATTTGCAAGCACAGGCTGAGGAGGCAGGCTTGCGTCTTAATGGGGAGGTGACTAAGTCTCGTCTCGTTTTCGAATTGGGCCGTTATTATCTGAATCATCAACGTGAACTCGTCGTTGAAGGGGTTATGGAACAAGCTAAGGACAATTATGCCATGCTTCGTGACCCCGTGAAGAGCTTCAAAACTTCACCTGATGACATCTATGTCCCTGGAGACTTGATCAGGAAGTTTCACCTAAAGGCTGGTAATTGGGTCAAAGTTCGTCTCAGACCTTTGAGACCACGCGACAAGTACTTATCTGCTTGCGAAGTCCTAGAAGTCGAAGGAAAGCCTGCTGACGCCTTCGTGCCTGGTAAGGATTTTGATCGTTTGACGCCTCTTTTCCCTCGCGATCGTATCATTCTTGAGAACCGCAAAATAGAATCACCAGCTCTTCGAGTATTGGACTTGATGAGCCCCTTTGGTAAAGGTCAGAGAGGATTGATAGTTGCTGCTCCCCGTAGTGGCAAAACAGTCATGTTGAAGACGATTGCTCGATCAATTCTTGAGAATTACAAGGATATTGAGCTGATCATTCTGTTGTTAGACGAACGCCCCGAGGAAGTTTCTGACTTCGAGGAAACTGTAGGATCTGGTGCCGCTGTGTATGCTTCAACCTTTGATGAACCCTCACGTCGCCACGCTCAGGTATCTGATTTGGTCATAGAACGTGCCAAGCGCCTTGTTGAACAAGGAAAGGACGTTGTGATTATGTTAGACTCTCTGACTCGTTTGGCGCGTGGCTACAATGCCAATCAGGTCGGTGGGCGCATCATGTCTGGTGGCCTTGGCGCCAATGCTCTGGAGAAACCTCGCAAATTCTTTGGTGCTGCACGCAATGTGGAAGAAGGGGGAAGCCTGACCATTTTGGCAACTTGCCTAGTAGAGACTGAATCTCGCATGGACGAAGTCATTTTCGAAGAGTTCAAGGGAACTGGCAATATGGAGATCCGCTTGGATACAGAGTTGGCTGAGCGCCGTATTTATCCCGCGATCAGCCTGAATCAAAGTGGCACTCGAAATGATGATCGTCTGTACAATGAACTCGAGTTTCAGAAGATTCTTCAGATCCGACGTCAGGTAGCAGCTCTTCCGGGATGGGAAGGGTTAGAACTTCTGCTCAAGAATATTGATCAGACTCAAAATAATGCTGAACTCGAGCTCCGCGGGCTGAGATAATATCCCCCAAAGGAATAAATCTTATGTAGGAGGCTGTCTCTTAGTAGACAACCTCCTATTGTTTTATAAGATCCTTGGATTTATATAGATTTTGTAGATTAAAATATCGCGTTCGTTTGTTCCTTTTCTTATTGACGCCATGGAGGCGTTGGATCAGATTTCACAGTGAATGAAGCTGCGATATTTACCTTTAGCTCTGGCTCTCCTTGCTGTTACTTCGGCTGA
>CAYNVM010000013.1:15679-30908 GCA_964400645.1 uncultured Akkermansia sp.
TCATACAATTACGGCAGTTCAACAGAGCTTGTTTTGAGAGATGGTGTCTCGGTGAATAAGCAGACTGAATCCTGCGACTTCTATATTACGTTTTCTACGAATTACAGTTTTAGCTATGGCGATACGGCTGAGGTTGGGAAGACTGATTTCCAGAGTGTGTTGATACACGAGATCATGCACAACATGGGGTTCAATAGCGCCATGACGACATCGTCAGGTTATTCAGGGCTTTACACCGCATGGGATAAGCTGATTACAGATGAAAATGGTCTTCACCCTGGAGATGCTGGCTTTACGTATACTCCCGGAGCAACCTATACCATAGGAGACGATGGGTTGACTGTGTACAATCCATCAAAATGGACAGAAGCATCAAGCATGTCCCACATTGATGGAGATAGTTGCTCCGATGCGTTGATGCAAGCATACTTGGGTAAGAACACTTTGCGCCGTAGTCTTACGCGTCAGGAGTATGCCTTACTACAGGCAATGGGATGGAAGTTGTCCTTTGATGACGACATCGATAACATGTATTGGGTCTCAGATGATGGCTCGATTATTAAGCGGAACAGTGACTTGTTGAATAAGTCCATTGTGTACGTTAATGACAATTTGGTTGTTAGTCCTGCTTCGTCTAGCGAGACAATTAGTTTGTCTCAATTGAAGGGAACGGACACATCCGTAACATTGAGTATCCTGACTCCAGATGACGGAGGAACGGCTTCTGTTGATTTCTATAATCCTTCAGGAAAAGACTCAGAATACGCTGGGCGTGTTGAAGCCAATACGGCCTCTTTGAGTAAGACGGGAGCTGGTAAACTGACTCTTTCAGGAAATGTTACATCTAGCGGGACTGTTAGCGTCAAGGAAGGTACGTTGGTTTTGGCGGGTTCTTCTGTCAACATAGCCAATACAAGTATTTCGTCCTCATTGGTATGGTCTGGGGGATCTGCTAATCTTGGCAAGGTAACAATGGACGGCGGTGCTTTAGTATCCCAGGCTGCATCATCTACAGAATCCTCATCTTCTATTGTTAGTACATTGCTTGCGGAAGAAGATCAGGATGGTGAGGCAACCACTGTTGCGAATCGAGCTCAGAGTTCGTCTAGCCTTTCCGCTTCTTCATTGTCAGGCTATGGCGTTCTTGCTCTGAATGGGGACACACTAACTCTGACAGGTTCTGAGGATACTGCTTTTGTTGCTGGCTATAGCACATCAGGTGCGGTTGCTAAGACAGGGACAGGAACTCAAATCCTAGTTGGTGATGGGAGTAGTGATTATCAATTAGACGTTGATGGCGGTGTTCTGGCTCTAATGAATTCCGATAATTCTTCTGTTTCTTATGAGTCAGTTTCTGTTGATAATGCTACTCTTTATCTTGCTCCTGACGATTCCAATGGCTCCTATACAAGCTTGGAACTGGCGAAGTCGGCAACATTCGGTGCGAACTCGACATTGGGCGTAGAAGTTGATGATGTCGCTAATGCTCCAACAGCATTCTTAACATCGACAGAACAGTCGACTTTCCAAGGAGGAAGCAATGGTGCCACTATTTATGCTACAGCATCGGCTGATACATCTGGGGCAGATTCGTTGAATATGACGATTGCTTCTAATGCCACAGTGTCAGGTGGTGACTTATCGGTAGAAACTGACGGTGTCTTAGCCGACGGCTTCTTCTATACCAATGTGAAGGCCTTGCAAGTTGGATCTGATATCGTTCTGACGGGGACAGCTAATACTTCAAATCCCTACAACGTAGCAGCATCTACCACAAATACTAAAGCTGGAGCAAACTTGCTGTGGAATGCTCACAGCGACATTGCTTCTGGGACAACCTTAGCTGCCTTACAAGAAGCTTTGGGGGATGCGTTTGCCGATGGGGATACTGCTTCTATGTCACGTATGCTCAGTGCTAGCGTTGGTAGTACGGTGACAGGTATCCTGGCCGCTGCTAATTCGGCTATTGCCAACGAGCAATTGCGTGTGCGTGAACGTGCCACAGGAATCGGGTTCAATGATGACCGTCGTTCCCATTTCTGGATTGAAGGTATCGGTCGCTTCGATACTTTAGATGCATCTGGCGATGAAGCTGGATTTGAATGGAACTCCTGGGGTGGTGCAGTTGGTGCGGACTTCAAGGTATCAGATAACACCGTATTAGGTTTGTCACTGACGGCATTGACGGGAGATTTCTCTTCATCGGCCTCAGATTCTGCTGATGGGGACATGGATGCTGAATTCCTGAGCTTGTTTGCTCGCATGCAGAGTGGACGTTGGTCTCATACGGTTGTGTTGACTGGCGGTATAGGTAGTGCTTCATACGATCGCACAGTGACTTATCCTGGCGGTAGCTATCGTACGAATGGCGATGTGGATACGACATCCTTTGGGGCTTTGTACCAAGTAGCCTATGACGTCCCCCTCAATGAAAGGAATACGGCTATTTTCCAACCATTGGCAACCATTGCCTTCCATACGGCTTCAGCTGATGATGTGACAGAAAAGGGCGCAGGGAATGCCAATTTGAGTGTTTCTGGTATGGATATGTCCTCTGTCGAGGTAACATTAGGTGGTCGCGTCGCAGGTGTATTGATGCAGAATGCCACGGGCCGTGATGTGACTGGAGAATTCCGTTTAGAAGTTGTCCAGTCGATGGGTGATACCCAAGCCGAAGCAGACGTACGCTTTGCCGAACTGCCAGGTTCCTTAGCTCAGAAGGTAGAAGGTGCAGAACTAGGCTCCACGGGCATACGTTTCGGAGCAGGGATTTCTGTTCCTGTTTCTCAGCAGGGTAATGTCTATGGCAATGCTCAGGCTGAATTCCGCTCAGGTTCGTCTGTGGTCAATGCCGCTATAGGCTTCCAATACAGCTTCTAAGACCTAGCTCATTTGAAAATAAAAAGGAGTATCACGATGAGTCGCGATACTCCTTTTTAATTGGAGATGATTTTAGTAGGCAATAGGACTCAGGATTTCTTCCCTATGCGCTTAACAATGGCTTCCACGAGGCCATTGATATCATGCGTTTTAGCGACAATGTCTGGCTTGATGTCGTGTTTAGCAAGCGTAGAACTTGTGACAGGACCGATGCTAGCAACCTTGCAGGATTCGGGGAGTTGGAGCCCTAAATTAAAGAAATTCTCCACAGTACTAGAGCTAGTGAATGTGATGAGATCTGCTCCTTCCTGTTCTAATTGTTCTCGGGCTCCTGAGATATCGTCCGTCTCAGGCTCAGTTCTGTAGGCGACACATTCGTCGACAATTGCTTGCATGGCGCTTAGCCCCTTAGCTATGACGTCGCGAGCACCTTCGGCATGAACCCATAAGAAGGTTTGGTGTTCAATACCGCCGATTTCATCTCGAGAGGTCTTGAAGGCTTGTACGAGACCTTCAGCTACGGACTTTTTAGGGACAAGATCGACAGAGAGACCGTAGGAACGAATCTTTTCAGCCGTGCCAGGGCCAATGGCAGCGATGCGAGCTCCTCCAATGCAACGGATATCCTGGTAGACGGCAAAGAATGCTTTAAAGAAGCGTTCAACGCCGTTGGGGCTAGAGAAGACAAGCCAATCGTAAGTATGGGAGTCAATGACAGCTTCTGCAAAGGCGTGCTTGTCTTGCGGATCAGCAATACGGATGGTGGGTAGTTCTGAAACTTCCGCACCCAAGGCACGTAGTTTGCTACTCAATTCGCTAGCTTGAGCTCTTGTGCGAGTGACGACAATCTTCTTCCCGAAGAGAGGTAGTTTCTCGAACCAGTTGAGGGTATCACGTTCTTCGATGACAGAGCCAATGACAACAATTGCTGGAGCGGATAGACCTGCCTTGGTTACTGCCTTAGCAAGTTTCCCAACGGTACTGACAACAGTGCGTTGCTTTCCAGTTGTAGCCCATTGAATGGCTGCAGCTGGCGTTGACTTGTCCTGCCCATGTTTGATGAGTTCCGTCAAGATGTGATCAAGACGTTCCATGCCCATCAACATGATCTTGGTCCCGTCAGCATGTGCAATTGCTTCAAAGTCGAGAGAAGATGTCTCTTTCGTGGGATCTTCATGCCCTGTGAAAACCGTAAACTGAGTACTATGACGACGGTCGGTTACGGGAATGCCAGCGTATGAGGGCCCTGCAATGGCCGAAGTAATGCCAGGTACAACTTCAAAGGGGATTCCTGCTTGATGGAGGGCATAAGCTTCTTCACCGCCACGCCCAAAGACATAGGGGTCGCCACCTTTGAGGCGCACTACCATCTTCCCACTGTTGGCGTAATCGACGATCAGTTGGTTGATGGCATCTTGGGGAATGCTGTGGAAGCCAGCTCGTTTGCCAGCATAGATCAACTCACAATCAGGCTTGACCCAATTAAGGAAATCACTAGCTGCCAAGGCATCGTAAATCAATACATCAGCCTTCTGAATGACTTCCTTACCTTTGACGGTCATGAGACCAGGATCCCCTGGACCAGCTCCTACGAGATATGCAATGCCAGACTTTTCCATATGAGACAGATAGAATCTGAAGTGATTGAACACGATCGAGGGCTTTAAGGCCAACACATTCCCATTCATAAGGAATAAAACAACAGACATTTTGTATTGGGTGTTGCTTCCCAACGAAGCTCTTGTAAGAATCTGCGCCCATGAGACGCTTTTCCTTGGTGCTAGTTTTTTGTTTGGGAGTGGGAGGATTAACCTCGTGTTCTACACTGTCGAAGCTTACTCATCAATCACGCCCTGCTCAAACAGTTTCCAAGACTGATAGTAAAACGGATGCTCCTGTTACTCCTGAAGCTCCTAGTCAGTCTGACGTAGGAGTATATGACTCCGGTGTTTCGTCTCCAAAGATCCCTGCATCATCATCGTCAACAAGTTACCAGACGTCTAATTCTTCCTCAAAAGTGACATCCCCATCATGGCAAAGTAGCTCGCTTCTCCCCATACGCGATGAGGCAACACCTGTCATTGATGATGAAGATTCTCCTGTATCAACAGAGCCTCTTCCTGGGGATTTTCGTGGAGGTCTCAGAACACCGAGTTTGCCAGATACCTTACCAATGACCCTTGACGGCAAGGTGAATTCCATGTCGCTCTAAATAGCTCCTTGGTTGATTTTATCAGAGCTTTTCGCTTAAGTATGTTGTGTCCTCTCCGATAGACAATTAACGACTAATTACCTGAATCCATGTCAGATTTGCCACCGAAGAAATTTGTTCCAGAGCCATTCCCCTATCACCATGAACTGGAGCTGACCATTGAAGCTTTGTCTAACTCAGGTGATGGCGTAGCTCGTGTTGACGGGTGGGTTGTTTTTGTCCCCTTTGCCTTGCCAGGAGATCGAGTGGTAGCTCGTATTTGGAAGAACGACAAAAATTGTTCCTATGCGGATTTAGTGTCCGTAGTAGAACCATCATCTGACCGAGTAGAGCCGGTTTGTCGCCTATTTGGTCTCTGTGGAGGATGCCAGTACCAACACCTTTCCTACGAAAAGCAGTTAGAGTGGAAGACTCAGCAGGTAGCAGATTTGCTCCGCTTACAGGCAGGGCTGACTTTGCCAGTAAATCCGGCCATTGCTTCTCCTAAGCAGTACAACTACCGTTCGAAGATTACACCTCATTTTGATAAACCTAAGAATCAGCAACAGGGAATTGGACCTATTGGCTTTTTGAAGGTTGGTTCACGTCGCGAGTTGGTAGATGTGCCGGCATGTCCCATTGCTATGGAGTGCATCAACGAAGCTTTGCCTCCTGTCAGAAAAACATGTCGCGAAAACTCTGCGCAGTATAAGCGTGGTGCAACATTGCTCATGAGAGCCTCAGAAGGAGGTGTTTTGACAAACAATGGGAGTATCGCGACTGAATATGTGGGGAATCTTGAATTCCATTTTTTGGCGGGAGATTTTTTCCAGAACAACCCCTTTATTTTGCCATTATTTACTTCGTATGTGGCAGATCAAGCCTCTCAAGGAGGACAAGAGTTCTTAGTTGATGCCTATTGTGGTTCTGGCTTGTTTTCTTTGTCTTTGGCATCTCGCTTCAAGAAGGTCGTGGGAGTGGAAGTGAGTGAAACCTCGGCGGACTGGGCTAGAAGTAATGCGCGGACAAATGGTATTGATCATGCTTCTTTCATGGCAGCCGATGCTAGTGCGATTTTTGCGGATGTTGACTATCCTCCTCATTTGACATCAGTGGTGATTGACCCTCCTCGCAAAGGCTGTGATATGAATTTCCTGAATCAACTCTTTGCCTTTGGTCCTGCAAGAGTCGTTTACGTCTCATGTAACCCTGCTACGCAGATCCGAGATTTGGCAGAGTTTGATAAGGCAGGCTATCAGGTCACAGCTGTCCAACCGTTTGACTTATTCCCACAGACCAAACACTTGGAATGCGTTGTTACTCTTGTGCGCTCCCATTCTTCCAATAACTAATCACCAACACAGACATGCCTAAGGTTTACATCAAAACATACGGTTGCCAAATGAATGAACGAGACTCTGAGCAGGTGGCTCGGATGTTCATTCAGGGCGGATACACATTGACTGATTGTGAGGAAGAAGCTGATGCGATTTTGATCAATACTTGTTCGGTTCGCGACCAAGCTGAACAGAAAGCCCTGGGGAAAATGGGGCTGATGGGTAAGCTGAAAGCCACACGCCCACACGTAGTTTATGCCATGATGGGATGCATGGCTCAAAGCAGGAAAGATGAACTTTTTGCTTCATTACCTCACCTAGACTTGGTGATAGGTACCCAGAAATACCACAAGGTGTTCCGTTACGTAGACGATATTTTGAAGCGTCGGATGGAACGCCGCATGGATGAACTGAACCTGACTTTCTCTGGTTCTCATGTCTGCGATGTCGATGAGGAAACTGACTCCCAGAATGAAATTAGAGATCACGTAGATCCAGGAGTCCGCTCGTCTGCATTTGTCTCCATTATGCAGGGGTGTGATATGAAGTGCTCTTATTGTATTGTGCCATATACTCGTGGTGCAGAGAGAAGCCGTCCTATCAACGATATTGTCGATGAAGTGCGTTCTTTAGTTGATCAAGGGGTTAGGGAAGTGACTTTGCTAGGGCAGATTGTGAATCGCTATGGCAGACAATTTCCTATAGTCAATGGTAAGTCTGCGTTTGTGCAGTTGCTTGAGGCCATTCATGATATCGATGGCCTGTTACGCATTCGCTACACCTCTCCCCATCCGATTGGCTTCAGAGATGACTTAGTTCAGGCATACACCTATTTGCCAAAGTTGTGTAGTCACATCCATTTCCCCATGCAGAGTGGTAGTGATCGCATCCTCAAACTAATGGGACGTCCCTATCGCAATGAGTCTTATTTGCGACTTTGTGAGAAGATGCGCGAGGCTCGGCCTGATTTAGCTATTACAACTGATATTATTGTTGGTTTCCCAGGCGAAACGGAAGAGGACTATCTTGAAACTCGCAAGGCCGTTGAACGTATCCAATATGATAATGCCTTCATATTCAGATATTCACCTCGTAGAGGAACTCCGGCAGCAGAAATGGCTGACCAACTTCCAGAACGAGTCAAGGAAGCTCGCAATCAAGACTTATTGTCTGTGGTGAATAAAATTGCAGTCGCTCGCAACATGGCTCTTGTGGGATCTGTTCAAGAAGTCCTCGTAGAGGGGCCTTCTAAGACGAATCATGATCGCTTGACTGGGAGAACCTCTCAGAACAAACCTGTCATTTTAGAAGGATCTCCTTCTCTCATCGGTCAGTTGATTCCTGTACATATTGACGAGTGTTCAGGGTTTACGCTCTACGGTTCAACCCTAGACGCCTGAGGCTCGTCGGGCGTCCAAGGACGAATATCCACCCCTTCTTCTCTTAATTTGATGAGTAAGATAGGGGTGCTACTGAGGCGGTAGATGCGATATGGGAGCGTAGAGTCGGTTACAGTAGAAAGCCGATCATCTTCTTCATTGTTGAGAATGATGACATGACGGGCACCTGTTGCTTGAATCCAATCATTCATGTTGAATGGATCATGTTTATGCCAACCAATGATAATGATATCTGCTTTTAGCTGATCTGTTGGGATTTTTTGACTAAGGCTGAATGCAGCATCGCCTAGATAGAGGAGGGAATGGTTGGCATATTCCCAGCGAATGATAGGGGCTTTATCCGCTTCTATTCCAGTTGCAAAATCTTGGTTCGCTTTCAGGATGTGAACAGACTGTCCTGAAGGGTGAGTAATCATTTGGTTCTGGGATTGGTCCAGAATGCTAATGTTGTTCCACTCTTTGAAGATCTCCTTAATTCCGTCAGAAGCCCCTTTTTGGTTGTGAGGTAAAATGAAGAGATGTGGGGAGAATCCCAAGTTTTTGAGGGCAGGGATAATGCGGAAATAGGTATCGTTTCCGCTTCCTGCGTTAATGAGTAGCCCCTGACTCCCCAACATCGTAATCGATTGTTGTCGGGTAAGTGACATGACGAGTGCTTCTCCTGGATCTGCTGGCATAGAACATGGAATCAGAGAGTAGGGCTGGTCTGCCACCCAACTGGCAATGACGAATAGGATATGGGCGATGAAGCGCGAGACGATGTTGATAAGTGCAGAGGCGTAAGGAATCCAGTTTAGAAAAATGCTCATGAGGGCAGAACTCATGAGGGGGAACAAGAAAGCCCCCATTAAAATCCCAGAGAGAGGAGAGTACAGGTTAATTGTCCCGAAATGGGCTGCTGTAATAGGCATGGCGACTAACCAACATGCAAATGAAACGAGTAGAATAGCTCGTACTTTGCCTTCGATATTGAGGCCTGTTCTTTCAACTTTTGTATAGCAGTGGGAAGGAATGAAGGAATCGGGAGACCACCATGGCGGAAGAGCCTTTTGCCATTGCAATGTCCAGAGAAGGACAGCGAAGATGATGAAGGAAAGTTGAAAACCTGCATCTCCAATTTGGAAAGGATCCCACAGGAGAATGATGATGGCAGCTAGAGCAAGTGTGTTGAGAGTTTCTTTGTTGCGACGAAGACTTGATGCAAGAAAGACGAGGCTAATCATTAGAAAGGCTCGCATGGCCGAGACAGGCATGCCTGTGACATAGACATATAGCCCTAACAGGGGGATACAGATGATTTTTGCCTTGTTGGGATGAATGGGAAGAAGTCTAGCCAAGGAGAGAAGAATGAGGCTGACCATACCGATGTGCATCCCGCTGACTGCAAAGATATGCAAACACCCACTTTCTTTAAAAGTTAAGTAGTCATCTTGAGGCAAGAACCGTTTATCACCAAACATGAGAGAAATGACGATACCTGCTTCACGAGAATCTTTGGGTGCTCCTATAGAAAGAATCTTTGCTGCTTGATTCCTCAACGATTCAGAACTTGCCCTGAAGTTGCTCAGCCAATCGCCAGTCCCTAGTTTCTGAGAACGCAAAACATCAAGGTGACATCCAACGTGTTGTCGATGGAGCCAACCTTGTCTGTCAAATGCGCCAGGTGTATTAGGCGGTAAAATGGGACTAGTGATACCTTCGAGTTGCCAACGCTCTCCCAACTTTGCGGGGATGTCTTTACCGAAGTTTGCCTCGATCAGAGCAGATGTATTATCGGGACGGATCCATACACTGCTATTGAGGACCCGGACCACAGAGCCTGTGATGAGAGACACCTCGTCACTTTTCCTGACGGAGAAGTTCTGCATGTTGAGGAGCTCTTTTTCGCATTGAGCTTCACGTATGGCTCCAAATACGCATACGATCAAACAGAAGTAACATAGCCGTTTCATCCCAAGCCAGAACGGCAGAAGGGATATGATAATGGCTAGTATGATGAAGTATGGTGATTCTGACGTATTGAGAATGGCACAGATCAGAGCTCCTACTGTAGGTAGTAGAGGGTACTTTCTGATTATCTGTCCAATACGATTCTTCATCCCTGTATGATGATCATCACATCTGGAATTCTCGCCAAAATTGCAAGGAGAATACTGGCTCGGACTCCAAAAATCGCCATTACATCGAGGCGTCCAATTCCTTATAGAAATTCACGCATTTTTGATGAGTGCGGATGACATTGGGGCTAAACTCTTCAAGAGTTAGGCCTGAAAGTCCTGTTACGCGAGATAAGGCTACATAGGCTTGTCCCCTAGCAAAGCAACGAGAGATGTCTACATGAGCTTCGGTCAAAGTTGCACCTTGGCTTTTATGCACAGTGATCGCGTAGGCAAGACGTAGTGGAATTTGAGTCATTCGGGCGGCTTTGAAATTGTCACGATCTGCATACCATGTGTATGGCTCCACCTTTACAGGAGTTTTCTCGCCTTCTTTCGTCACCATCACAAACCCCTCTTCAAAAAAATGTTTCATGCCCGATGAATAAATACTGTCCACATAACCTACTTCACCGTTGAAAAATTTGTCTTTTGGAGAATTAGCCGTGAACATCACCTTAGCTCCTACCTTGAGAGTTAGTATTTCTGGAGAGAGGATATTCCTTATTAGTTCCTTACGTTGTTCCACAGTACCTCCCTCAATTTCTGCAATAAACGTTGTCGGTTCGCTTTCAATCTTGGCCAACTGAGCTTTGTTGTACCGGTCGACCATCTCATTGTGAGTCAAAACTCGAGTAACAGAAGCATCTCTAGGCTTAAGAATACGGCCAGAGAGTTTATCCAAATCTGCTTGGGTTTGCTCTCCTAGACGTATGCGAGCCAATAGCTCAATAAATCCAGGGTCTTCTTGACGGAATACTTTCTTCAGGTAAATCGTTTCGAAATTTGCTTTTTGCCAACTTGCTGATTCAAAAGCGAATTTGGGGTCAAATGGACCCTTCTCGACTGGCTCTAGTTGCAAGAAATCTCCGATTACGACCAGTTGCACACCTCCAAATGGAAGATTGTTACCTTTAAGCTTTCTGAGACGATACTCCACAAAATCGAATAATCGCTCATTAATCATACTGATTTCATCGATGAACAGCACATTCCGGTGAGAGAATCTCTTGATCGCAGCCAAGTGTTGTTTTCCCATGGGGCCACATTCCAACCAGGCTTCAAAGTCATCAAAGCTTTCATCTCGTTTTGGACCGAGCCCAATTCCTAGCGTTTTATGTAAGGTCTTCCCTTCAATGTTAACTGCGGCAATGCCCGTTGATGCGGAGATTGCAATAGCCTTAGGGTTACAGCGCCTAATCAATTTTCGGATCAGGAAGGATTTCCCTGTACCACCACTTCCTGTTAGGAAAATATTTTTCCCCGCCTTAAATGCCGTTAGGAGCTTCTTCCCATCTGCTGTAGATTCTAAGTCGTAGGGATCTTCCGAGATCTCTCTTTGTCTCTCTAAGGCTTCAAGCCCCGGACTAGACTTACGTTCTAGGTTAGGAGCTGATGTAGGGGGCGTTGATGTCGTTTTGTTGTGGTAGTCATGTAAACTGTGCTGAATTTTTGGATATTTTACTTGTGGAGTTTTCCGATCAATTTTGCTTTGGAAGCGAGATAGTATTGCACGGAAGAAGCGAGAGAACATTGCTTATGATTCTATACGGTTGATCGTCAGTGTAGAAATACTGAATTGTACTAATCAGGGCAATCTGAAATGGATGCCCCTCATGGTAGTGGAGAAATTTGAATATTCCGGAAAATAAAAAGACTATGACACAGAAGAGGGGTTGCCAAGTCTGTCAGAATCATGCAGGTAAAAGAAAGACATGAGTGAAGAAGAAGAAACACAGGATCGCAATCACGGGGATCAGCCTTTGATCGAACTTATGCAGTACTGGGGTTTGAGCAGTCATGACTTGGTGACTGCCTCATTGGAACAGTTAACTCACAAACAGGTCCAACGTGCTCGCCAAGGTCGCCAGTTGACCTTAAAAATGATGCAAAAGGTGACTCGTGCGCTGAATGTGGCCATTTGGGACAAGCTGAACGCAGAGCAGAAGGAGGAGTATATCGAATACATGCATAAACACCTCTTCAATTATGCGAAGGGGTATGACCCTAATTGGATTGATCCTAATCAGAGGCAGGAGGTGTAATCTCTGCTAATCCATAGCGAAGTTAGCTAAGGATTCTTCCAGAAGGAAGGGAATTAATTCCCTTCCTTTTCTTGTAACTTAGCTTGTTGCCAGCAGGCTTCCATAGTGTTCAAGTCAGCTTCACCCAGAGGTGTGTTCTGTGAGGCCAATAGGTCTTCCATGGCATTGAAGCGAGATTCAAACTTATGGTTAGCGGAGGCAAGGGCCACTTCTGGATCGATGTGGCATTTACGGCAGAGGTTTACTACTGCAAACATGAGGTCCCCAATCTCTTCTTGAAGATGGAGTTCTGTTGTAGGTGTGTTGAGCTCATCCGTGCATTCTTGTGTCTCTTCACGAATCTTCTCAACAACATCGAGGGGGGATGGCCAGTCAAAGCCTACTCGAGCAGCTTTCTTCTGGAGCTTGTTAGCTTTGAGAAGAGCAGGTAGCCCATGTCCGACGTGATCTAGATAGTGTTCCTTTTGAGCCTTACGTTCCTCTCGTTTGATTTGGTCCCATTGAGTAAGGACTCCATCAGTGTCGCGGACTTGGCTAGTACCAAAGACATGGGGGTGACGGCGGACCAACTTATCGTTGAGATCACAGGCAATTTCATCAAGAGTGTAACGGCCTGCTTCCGATGCAATTTGAGCATGGAAGACAACTTGTAGAAGAACATCACCTAATTCTTCGCGCAGGTGAGTCCAATCCTCATGTTGGATGGCATCCACAACCTCGTATGATTCTTCAATCATCTCACCTATGATTGACTGGTGAGTTTGCTCAGCGTCCCACGGACAACCACCAGGTGCGCGAAGTCGTTGCATGATAGAGCGCAGGCGATCAATCTGCCGACCAGGTGTTTTGCATGAGATCATTTCATCATCAGTCATCACGGGAGGTATCCTGCGCCAGATTTTAGGTGATTCCTAGCAAAAATTCCGCTTTACCTTAAGAGAAGAGCTTTGCACAGTAAGGGTATGGAAGCCCATACATGGAAAGAGCGCACAGAAGACGGAACCATCATCTATCGAGCTTGTCATTATGCTGGGCAGTGGAAGCTAGAAACATGCCCAAAGTTGGGCAGAGCATTCAAGGATGAGGAGGAATGGACTCCTGTAGAGATGACTCGAGAACATTGGGAAACTCTTCGGGATATTTTGTGGCGTAAATATCAGCGGAAACGTTGTCCCTGGGAAATGATCGAGAAAATCGATAAGCGATTAGAAAAGATGCGTGAAGCTGAGGAAGAGGCTCAAAGCGGTAACCAGGACTGATTCTCAGGCCAAATTGACATCCGATGAATGGGCTGCAGTCTTGGTTGCGGGAAATCATGGGGTGGGTCTTTCCTCGCTATTGCTTCGTATGTGGTGGCGAGGTGACAGATAATGCATGTATTTGTTCAGACTGTTGGAGGAAACTCCCCAGAGTTCCTATTCCAATATGTCCAAGGTGCGGTGAGCCTATGCGCGGTGCTGTTGCGCGCGTGGAGCAGTGCACGAAATGCGGAGGTGGTAAGGTTGCATACAACTTTGCTAGATCTGCTTGTTTGAATCGGGAGCCTTTGAGGAGCCTAATCTTAAAATACAAATATCAAGGGAAGGTCTGTCTCAAAGATGTTTTTATCCCTCTGTTAGCTGAGGCGTGGGAGTTGAGTGACTACTGTTTTGAGGGGGAAGATTGGTTAGTCGTTCCTGTGCCATTGCATGGTAAAAAGCTTTGGAAGCGTGGCTACAATCAGGCTGAAGAGCTAGCGGCAGGATTGGCTAAATTGAAAGGCTTGACCGTTATTGATGCATTGGAGCGTCGTAAGGATAAAGTGAGTCAAGCCTCTCTGTCTAAGTTAGACCGTATACGTCACGTCAAAGGGCTATATCGGGTCAAAGAGGAGATTATTCGAGATGGCCGTATTGCAGGGAAGGCTGTGCTACTTATCGATGATATTATCACGACAGGAAGCACAATTAATGTTTGCGCTCAGGCTTTGAGACGAATGGGGAAAGCGAGGAAGGTTGGTGTTTTATCGCTCGGTCGCACGTATAATGAACGAAATATCTGATTGACGCTATGAACTCTCTGGAACAAGGTCAAAAACATGGCAGATAGATTGGAACGTTTTAGAACTGCACATCAATCCGATTTCAAGACTGCTTTGAATGAGATCCGAAGTGGTCATAAGAAGAGTCACTGGATGTGGTACATTTTTCCGCAAGTTGCAGGACTAGCACAGAGTTCAACCTCTCGTTTTTATGCGATTGAAAATCTTGATGAAGCTAAGGCTTTTTTAGATGACGACACGCTAGGGAAGAATCTAATCGAAATTTCTCAAGCCCTTTTGGAGTTGGCATCTAATGATGCTAGGGAAGTGATGGGGTATCCAGATGATATCAAATTGAGATCATCAATGACCTTGTTTGCCTTGGCAAAACCTGACTGCGGAATTTTTCAACAGGTATTGGACAAGTTCTTTAGTGGGGATCGTGATAAGATTACTATAGAGTTATTGAAGTTATAGAAGATAATCGATTACAAATATCTAGCGACAGGAGAGAAGAAAGTGAACGAAGAAGCTCTGAATTTAACCATCGAGAACGAGGTTATGTATTACGATACGGATTGTGGGGGTGTTGTCCACAATCTCGCATATCTACGCATTATAGAGGAATGCCGAACTAAGCTTGGATCCCTAATGGGGATGGATTATCGTCAATCTAGCGATAATCCGGTATTTGCCGTCGTTGTTAGACATGAAATTGACTACATTCGGCCGGGTGTCATGGGAGACACTCTTGTGACCAGAGGTTGGGTGAGTTCTATGGAGAAGGCTTCGTTTTGGTGCGACTTTGAAATGCGTCGCAAATCTGATGGCGCTCTTTTGGTCAGAGCTCATCAGAAATTAGCCCTAGTCCGCATGCCATCAGGGCGCCCGACTCGTATACCTGCTGAATGGAGAGAAAAAAGTGGACTTGTGTGAGTTGAGTGACCAAAAATCTTTCTCATGGAGTAAATAATGCTTGCCAAGTCGGCGATTTCACTGTTTATTTCCTCACGCCTTCTAGTGCTTGGGTAGCTCAGTTGGTAGAGCAGTAGACTTTTAATCTATTGGTCCCGGGTTCGAGTCCCGGTCCAAGTACCAAAACTTTTCGAAAAACCGTTGTGGAGATATTCACAGCGGTTTTTTATTTAGACTAATGCCCCGATAAATGGAGATAGGAGAAGGTAGCTTCATTGTACGATA
>CAYNVM010000014.1:0-28381 GCA_964400645.1 uncultured Akkermansia sp.
TTGATGTTATTGAACTTACGATAGGCCAATATCAGCGTCGTATTGTAAACAATATCTCTAGAATCGTCTCCTGAAACCTTGATCGTATCAGATTGCTTCTCTATTTGAACAGGGAACAAAGCCAGTGGAGCACGAACACTGAAGTTCTCATTTGGCAGGCATCCGATGACAAAAGGATACGCTAAGTATAAATCGTTTTGTCCTTTATCGCGTATATCTTTGTTAACCTCACGGTTAAGCTGAACAAGCTTCTTGTATAAAGCTTCTATTTCCTTGGATTCGCCATCTTTCCTCTTATCGCAAACAGTTATCTTCGTTGTTTTACCAAGAATATCAAGGACACACTTTTCTCCAACACTGTACAAATCAACAGCAAACTTGCTATTGAGTCGAGGCATATAGAGCAACCTATTGCGCTTGTTAATATTGACAAGCTTATTACTAAGCTCCTTCAATATATTCCCAGTTGAGTCTGATAACCCCACTGTTGTACAGGTATCATCCTTTTGGTACTTTTTAAGTACTTCCACAAAAGGTTCGCCATAATTATCAATAAACGTCCTACCTAATCCCTGAACACTTTCTAGTTCTGACAATTTAGTAGGCATCAATTCGACCATGGACTGAAGAGATTCATCCGAACATACTTTAGGCTTCCTACCTGTTCGGGCTTTTTCTTCCTCTTTAATTCGTTCTCTAACTCTCCACAGTTCATTATATATGATCACTTGCTGTTCCATGGCTGAAGAATCCTGATTCCCTATAACTTGGCAGTTTTTCCTGACGGGTCAAGAAGACTCACTTACAAAATGTCTTTTGCTCATAAACGATGCCACCCCATCCCTTTTGGACACTCACTTCTCGGACTTGTAATAAATCTTGGGTAACATCTAAGACATATGATTGTGCATATTGAAAATAAGCACCTAAGTTCACATACAGGCAATTGCCTTTCTTAAAAACGAATCGTTTATGAAAGTGACCGAAACAAATGACCTGTGCATCTGGGAAAAATTTCTGTCTGAAACGCACAACTCGACCTTTCATAGTCAACCAAGCTCGCATAATATTCCATGGACGGACTGGAGGCCAGAAGACATGGTAAAGAGCTCTAATTATTCGACTCTTGAGGATGAAACTATCAGGAGCCGTGTCGTAATTTGCGGGTTCAATAAGAGCTACCTTTTTTGCTAATTCCATGCGAGCGCTTATTTCATTATCAGCCTCAGGCATCCCCTTAATGACCTGTTGATACAGAGCTCTATTATTTATGTATTCTCTACCCCACGGAGATCCTTCCTTAAATAAACAATGGCCATGGAAAGCAATAAAGCGCCCACGGAGCAAATCAAAATAGTCGTTCCCTAAAGGATCATGATTTCCTGCTAATTGGACCAACTCCACTCCAGCTTTCTGACAAAGCTCCTTCCATTCTTCCAACATACGTTCCTCTCGACTACCTCGCCTACTACCTCGAACTTCCGAAAGGTCTCCGCATACAATCAGAACATCACACCCTTCTAACAGAAAGCGGACCTGTTCAAGGGTTTGAATCGTCGACTTTTCATTACCCAAATGCAAATCTGAGACAAACCTAAGTCGACGTTCCCCTAGTTCGGGCCATGAAATCTTCATATGCAAGCTAGTCTACTGTTAGGAAAAGAAGCTCAGATGCGTTGCCTAACAGCCTCGTATAAACAAACGCCCGTGGCAACTGAGACATTCAAGCATGGGACATGACCTTTCATAGGGATCTTTGCAAGAAAATCACAGTTTTCCTCAGTCAGACGACGCATGCCACTTCCTTCAGCGCCCATGACCAATGCGATTGGGCCCCTAAAGTCGATGTCATACACATTACGATCCCCTTTATCCGAAGTCCCCACAATCCAAATCCCACGGCTCTGCAAATCTTTCATAGTCCGTGCCAAATTGGTCACTTGCACAAAGGGTACTTTTTCTGCAGCACCTACAGAAACACGTAATACAGTTTCCGTTATACCAACAGACTTATCTCGTGGAGCAATCACAACATCCACCCCAGCTCCGTCAGCTGTCCTCAAAATAGCTCCCAAATTGTGGGGATCTTGCACGCAATCTAATATCAACACCAAAGGATTTTCTCTTGATCCAAGAATCCCATCCAACGCATCCTCATTAAGAGCTTTGACTGCTATAGAAGTAGAGGCTCCTACGTGTTTATTTTGACGAGCCTGCTGATCGTTTCCTCGTGCTTTCATCTCGTTTCCAATATCCTGTTTCCTCTCACAACTCCAGAGAAATTCAGAACCGTTTGGACGTCAATTGAGCAGGGGACTTGAACTAAAAAATATCTGAAAACCACTCGCTAATGAGCTAGCTCACTTAGAGGGCATGGCAACCGACAAACTAGTCGCCTCTGATTCCAACTCTTCAGATATAACAACTCTGGAACCAACTTTTGTCTGGTCGTAAAGAGTCTTTGCCGTTTCTCTCTGCAAGCGAACACAGCCGTGAGAAGCAGGAGAACGACGGACCTTACCGACATGGAGCCCTAACCCAGCACCCGTCAGCCTCTGCCAATACGGCATCTTAGATCCCTCAAAACGTCCACCCTCAGGAACGGGATCTGTGATCTCCGCATTGCCATTGATACATTTCCCCTCGGCATTGAATATCTTACCGTAGAGATTTGATTCGTGATCAACAGATTTCTCTAATACCTTGTATTCGCCAGGATTCGTCGGGAACTTTTTGATTCCTGTTGATACAGGAAAATCCATCGCAACTTGGCCATCCACATAGTATCGTCCTCTCTGTTCTTTCAAACAGATCTTAATCACCTTTTCTTGAACGCCTTGCTTTTTCAACAAAGCGTCGTTGCGATAAGTATCGTAAGTCTTTGGATAGTCCTTACGTGCTACAAAATGGGCGTACGTTCCTTCTGAAAAGGGGTTTTTATACGTAGCCTCTAGTTTGTTTACCGTACGAGGGTTTACCATTTGCTTAGACTCTTCCCCTCGTTCCTTTAAGCCCGAACATGAGGCAAGAGCCAACACCGCTACGATGCCAAAAGAACGAAAGAAGGAAAAGTCCATAGCAATGGTAGTACTAAAGCAGTTCTGTTGCTTAGTGGCGTGGTACAGAAATCTTCTGATTGATATGAATCATATCAGACTTAAGCCCATTCGCCTTCTTAATGGCCGAAACTGTCGTTCCGTTGCGCTTAGCAATAGACCCTAAGGTATCGCCTTTCTTCACAACATATGAAGTAGAAGCTGGCTTCTTAGGAGCTTTCTTAGCTGATGTCTTAGCCTTCGTTGAAGTTGACTTCTTAGCGACAGCCTTGGACGTAGATTTCTTCACTGAAGAAGAGCTAGCCTTGGACGACTTGGAAGAAGACTTAGAAGAGACATGGGGCTTGGGGGGAGGATTGTAAGCATAAGCATCTGAGGATGATGTTGATGCAGAGCTTGATGAAGAGCTAGTGTATGAACCTGTTTCATAATCGCTCTCAGCCATCCACGGAGGCATTGTCCCATCTGCTACTTGTTGTGCAATTTCAGCATCATGATCACCACTTGAGGAGTTTTGAGAACATGATGAAAAGCTTACGGCAAGCGCCACACAAAAAATGGGTAAGAAAAACTTTGCTTTCATGCTGGTTCTTTAATATCAGATTATTTGAGGTCTTATCAAGTGGAGAGCGTGTCCGTACTTCACTTTTTCTTGTACTCTCTTTCAAATCAAAATCAGAGAGAGAAAAACCTCTGGGCGTTGTTTGTACACTGGTCTGCCCACATTTCCAAGTCCATCTTCCTTAGTTCTGCAATAAATTGAGCAGTATGCACAAGATGGGACGGATCATTTCGTTTCCCTCGCAAAGGAACTGGACTTAAATATGGAGAGTCCGTTTCCATCATAACTCGTTCTGCAGGACACCACTGAACAACTTCAGGTAATTCACCTGCATTTTTAAAAGTAACAACACCAGTGAATGAGACCATACCGTCAAGTTCATCAAAAATGAGTCTGGCTTGATCTTTATTGCCTATAAAACAATGGAATACGGGCTTCACTCGTCCGGAATACTGGCGAGCAATAGCAACTGCATCTTCAAAAGCCTGACTTCCTACTTTGTCTCGTGTATGCAATACAATATTGAGTCCCAACTGATTAGCTAGATCATAATGGAATTCCAATGCTTCTCTCTGAGTCGCACGATACTTATCTTCTGACCATCCCTCAGGTGCAGGATAGTAATAATCAAGTCCCGTCTCTCCAATAGCTACGACTGTATGGGATTTTACCAACTTGGTAAGTTGTTCCTGCCACCCCTCACCTGCTTCGGTTACATCCATTGGATGCAATCCCAAACACGTTGAAACAATATCTGTAAAATCTTCTGACCACTGTATACTGGGAAGCCAGTCTGTTGGAGTCGTCCCCAAAGTAATCATGCGTCCAACACCAGCAACTACAGCCTTATTTATCAGCTCATTCCTATCATCCTGGGAGAACTGACGTGAAGCCAAATGGCAATGAGTATCAATCAACATATATGCTCGTGGCCGACAGTACTATCTCTAAAGCGGATGTCAAAACAGAGAATCCTTAGGGTTCTCAAATTGCCCAATAACTTCTGCTTACGTACACAATTAACGATTGTTTTACTTGCATGCGTTCAGAGAAAGCAGACAGTGAGGGACATGCGAGCAACATTTAAGAATTTCGCAGTTGTGCTCATTGGTTGTAGCTCTACCTGTATCACCAATGCAATGGTCGATACATCATCAACTCTCAACTCTCCAACAGAATCCTCTCAGCTTCCTTCTTCACTAGTCCTTCAACTTGAGAATGATTTCTTTGTTGGTAGTGATCAAGACTACACGAATGGATTCCGTCTCAGCTATCTATCTTCTAGCAAGACAATCTCTCACGACAGTTTTCTCGCTTCAGATTTATTCTGCATAGATGCTACCCCTGCCCTACAAGCTCAATGGGGAGTCTCTCTCTCTCAACTTATGTTCACGCCAGAACATAAGACGGATCACCCTCTTTTCAACGAGCACCCATACGCAGGACTTCTGTCTTTAGGGCTCGGAGGCATTGTAAAAAACGAAGAACGTTCTAATTCATTTGAACTGCAATTGGGCGTTACGGGGCAGCCCTCTCTCGCCCATAGTGCTCAACGCAGAGTCCATTCATTCTGGGGAATGGAACAATGGCCCAGTTGGAGATACCAAATCCCTTCAGAATTCGCCTTCTGCTTCAACTTCAAGCGAGACTACCGTCTTCACTCTCTTGAATCAACGTACTCCGATGGTTTTGCCACAGATGGGTATTTTTACTGGAATGCTGACTTAGGCACGATTTATGTACGTGGTGGAGGTGGTATTAATTTCCGTTTCGGCTATAACTTACCCAACGATACCCCGACGGATATGACTCTCGCAGGAGGGAATTTCCAGACAAGTCCCTTTGCAAAAACAATCCCTTCCGTCACAAGCAATTGGAGTGTCTACGGGATCATGGGTGCATCAATCCGAGCTGTTGCTCACGACATATTCCTTGATGGAACGGTCTTCCATGACACGCCCTACACTGTTGATAAATTCCCAGTCGTTGGGTCTTGGTATTTAGGAGCAGGATGCCGATATAAGTCTCTTGACGTTATCTTTGCCTTTTCCTGGCAAACGAAGGAATACCACAACCAAGAATCGCTCCATTGTGTAGGATCAGCAGAACTCCGTTGGTCGTTTTAAATTACAACTAGAAACATTGGACTTAACGTGTAGCCGTCATGGCTACGATCATAGAATCAGTCATTTAGGGTAGTCTTCCCTCATAAGATTGTCCTCTTGATTCGTTTCTAATTATCGGTATAATTGCGCGCGACCGCCAATTTGGCCAACTTACTGTTTACCTCCAACAATATTCACTCGTGGACGCCATTCGCACATTTACTACGGGACAGGGTCTCTCTGGGAAGTTTTATTCTCTACCTGCTTTAGCTGAAGCAGGTCACCCTCATTTGAACCGTTTGCCAGTTTCTCTTAGAATTGTTCTGGAGTCCCTGCTCCGCCATTGCGACGGCCTGAAGGTCTCTCAAAAGGACATCGATAACCTCGCTGCATGGAATGCCAAAGCTCCTGGTGATTTTGAAATTCCCTTTACGGTTGCTCGTATTGTTTTGCAGGACTTCACAGGAGTTCCTCTCCTAGTGGACTTGGCTGCCATGCGCTCCGCTGTTGAACGTCTTGGTGGTAATCCTGGGATCATCGAACCATTGGTTCCTGTTGACCTTGTCGTTGACCACTCAGTTCAAGTAGACTGGGCAGGTTGTTCTGATGCACTCGAAAAGAACCTCGACAAAGAATTTAGTCGCAATGCTGAACGATATGAATTCTTGAAGTGGGGCAAATCGGCATTCAATACTTTCTCCGTAGTTCCTCCCTCTGTTGGTATTGTCCACCAAGTAAACCTTGAGTACTTAGCACAAGGTGTGATGGAACAAGATGGTGTCTATTTCCCAGACACTTTGGTTGGAACTGACTCTCACACAACCATGATCAATGGGTTGGGGGTCGTCGGTTGGGGTGTTGGTGGGATTGAAGCCGAAGCTGGAATGCTCGGTCAACCCGTCACCTTCCTCGTTCCCGAAGTCGTAGGTGTCCACCTTTCTGGTGCTCTCCAAGAAGGCGTCACAGCAACTGACCTGGCATTGCATGTTACCCAAATGCTCCGCAAGCATGGTGTCGTAGGTAAATTTGTTGAGTTCTTCGGTGAAGGTGCAGCCTCTCTCTCATTGCCAGACCGAGCAACAGTAGCAAACATGGCTCCAGAATATGGAGCTACTATGGGCTTCTTCCCCATTGATGAACGTTGCTCCGAATACCTTCGTCTGACAGGCCGTGATGAACAAGCCGTTGTCACGTATGAAAACTACTACAAGGCACAAGGTCTGTGGGGCATGCCGAAAGCAGGAGATATCGACTACACGGACACACTCGAACTTGATCTAGGCACAATCGTTCCTGCTGTTGCAGGGCCTCGTCGTCCTCAAGACCGTATTGAACTTCCTAATCTCAAGGATCGCTTTGCTCAATTGCTGAAAGCTCCTACATCTGAAGGAGGATACGGGAAAACTGACGTCAGCTCTGCCTCCGTCAAACTTCACGCTCCTGCAGGAACGCCTGTAGATGTAGATGGCTACGAAAAAGAAGTTACATTGAAAGATGGTAGCATTCTAATCGCCGCCATTACCTCCTGCACGAACACATCGAATCCAAGCCTCATGCTTGCGGCAGGAATCGTTGCCAAGAAGGCCTTGGCTCTTGGTCTCCAAGTTCCACCCTACGTAAAAACATCTTTGGCACCAGGCTCTCGTGTCGCTTCTGATTACTTCACCTCAAACGACCTCCAAGATTCTCTAGATCAGCTAGGTTTTGAGACAGTCGGGTACGGATGTACTACCTGCATTGGTAATTCCGGACCTCTTAATTCTGACTTGGAACAGTGTGTTAAGGACAACAATATTGTTGGCGCAGCAGTCCTCTCCGGGAACCGTAACTTTGAAGCACGTGTTCACGCCTCTGTTAAGGCCAACTTCCTCATGTCTCCACCTTTGGTCGTTGCCTTTGCTCTTGCTGGACGTGTCGACATTGACTTTGAGCACGAACCTATCGGTACTAGCAAGCAAGGCCAACCAGTATTCCTAAAGGATATTTGGCCAACTAGCCATGAAATTACCGAAGCTGTAACCCACTCACTCAAGCCAGAAACTTTCCGCAAACTCTATAATCTGACTGAAGGGTCAAATCCACGTTGGGATCTCGTTCCAGCTCCTGAAGGAGAGGTCTATGCTTGGAAAGAATCATCCTCATACATTCAAGAACCTCCATTCTTTGAATCCTTCGACGGTCACATGCGTGACATCGTCGACATTGTGGGAGCTCGCCCATTAGGCATATTTGGAGATTCTGTCACAACAGACCACATTTCTCCTGCAGGTGCTATCCGAGAAACAGGACCAGCTGGGATCTATCTCAAGGGAATGGGCATCAGCAAAGCTGATTTCAACTCCTTTGGCTCTCGCCGTGGTAACGACCGCGTCATGACTCGTGGTACTTTTGCCAATGTGCGCATTAAAAACCTCATGACGGAAGGTGTTGAAGGCGGATACACTTTGTATTTCGGCAAAGAATCTGTTTCAGCTCCAGACCAAGATATTCCCGTTTCTGAAGGGCAACCCACCTTCATCTATGATGCAGCAGTTGCCTATGCAAAGGACAAGACCCCATTGATTGTCATTGGTGGAGAAGACTACGGCATGGGTTCCTCACGCGACTGGGCTGCCAAGGGAACAAATCTTCTTGGCGTCCAAGCAGTTGTCGCAAAAAGTTTCGAACGTATTCACCGTTCAAACCTCATTGGCATGGGAGTTTTACCTCTCACCTTTGTCAATAAGGAGGACTACGACAGCATCTCTCACCTGAAGGATGTCACCTTCTCGATTGTCGGATTGAATAACGATATCACTCCACGTCAACAAGTCACTCTACGGGTTCAATCAGGTGAATCTACGATGAACATCCCTGTGACAGTTCGTATCGATACGCCAATTGAAAAAGAATACTACCGCGCAGGTGGCATTCTACCTTATGTCCTTGGCCAACTCCTTCAGGCAAAGCACTAAAAAAGCCTCATCCATTTAACAAAATGCCTCTCCTTAGGTCTTCCCAAGGAGAGGCATTTTTCTATTACACCTCAAGACAAACGCAATCTCACCATTTATCTGCCACTATGGTTGAATGAAGCACCTTCAGCGGCACTCATATGAGTAACCAGAGGATGAGCTTTCAAATACGCTATAAAACGCTTCATATCCGCCAAAAGAAGATCCGCCATATCCATCGAGAAGCCTTGTCTAACCATTACTCGCATAACTGTAATATTCTGACAATTAGCAGGCAGCGTAAAGGCAGGAACCTGCCAACCTCTCGTCCTCAACTTGTCGGACAACTCATACAGATTATAGCCAGGATCATATCCCTCTTTCATGTAAAAACAAACGGCAGGAATACTGGTCTCGGGATCACCTTTTGCAATGAATGTGAACTCGCCTAACTTTTCTATCTCTTGAGCCAAATAACTTGCCACTTTGTAAGCTGCCGTATGAATACTCCTATATCCAGCTCGTCCTAAGCGAATAAAGTCGTAGTACTGGGCAATAATCTGCCCAGCAGGACGAGAGAAGTTAATAGCAAACGTTGGGATTTCTCCCCCAAGATAATTGACGTTAAAGATGAGATCTTGAGGAAGATCATTTATCCCTCTCCAAATAACCCATCCAACGCCAAGAGGTGCCAAACCATACTTATGGCCAGATGAGCTAATTGATTTTACTCGAGGAATTCTAAAGTCGAAAAGGATATCTGGGGCACAGAAAGGAGCCAGGAAGCCTCCACTAGCAGCATCAACGTGAATATCCACATCAAGACCAGTATCCTTCTGTAATCGGTCGAGCGCTTCAGCAATTTCCAACGGATACTCGTAAGCGCCCGTATACGTCACACCAAAGGTTGGCACGACACAAATCGTGTTCTCATCGACATGCTGAAGCATTGTCTCAACACTCATGGCAAACTTTCCTGTTTCCATGGGGACTTCTCGCATTTCTACATCCCAATACCGGCAGAACTTGTGCCAACAAATCTGCACAGGACCACACACTAGATTAGGCTTATCTATAGGTTTACCAGCCGCCCGACGACGAGCACGCCATCTCCATAAAGCAGCCATACCCCCCAACATGCAGGCTTCACTGGATCCTGTTGTTGAGCATCCTATAGGCTTTTCACTAGCTTGTGCGTGCCACAAGTCAGCAATCATAGCAACACACTTCATCTCTATGGCAGCGGTTTGAGGATACTCATCCTTGTCGATCATGTTCTTATTGATGCTCAAATCCATCAACTCATGGACTTCGCGTTCATCCCATGTCTGGCAAAATGTCGCTAGATTTTGACGAGCATTACCATCCAAATACAACTCATCTTGAACGAGTTGGTAAGCCTCCTCTGGTCTCATTGGCGACTCCAGGATTTTCTTTGAAGGCAAGACATAGCCAGCCTCAGGTGACCCAAAGAGAGAAGCTTCTTCCGTTGTCTGAACTAATTCAGTAGTCATCTTATCATTTGCTTTCATTGTTCTATTTTCCTTACAGACACACCATCTGAGACGATGCCTGTTTGAGGCTCTGAGTCTGCATTCCCTACTCCTGTTCACTTGATGTTACATTCTCACCCCTGATGACACATTGCCCTGCCATCATGCCCAGGTGAACTCAGAATGATTCAACATAACTTGAGTGTTTCATGTCCAACCCATGTCTGATCCTCCTCTCCCTTCAAGAGGATGCGGTCATGCTTTCTGATTTCCCTCCAATCATCGGAGGACATTAACAACCAATAATATGATGTCATGAATACTCATAACCCACCCAATGCCTCCAAAGCCTCATCTTCGGCAACGACATCTGTTGCTAGGATGGGGGTCTTCACTCTAGCCATGATCAATATCTCGGCTATTGTCAGTCTCCGCGGAATGCCTGCCGAAAGTACTTACGGCTTAGGCTCGATATTCTACTACATCTTTGCCGCAATTTTCTTCCTGATCCCTGTCTCTCTCGTCGCAGCAGAACTAACGACAGGATGGCCCCAAAAAGGTGGTGTTTTCCGTTGGGTTGGTGAAGCTTTCGGTCCCAAATGGGGCTTCTTAGCCATCTGGCTTCAATGGATTGAAAGCACCATCTGGTTCCCTACGGTTCTAACCTTTGCAGCAGTCTCTCTGGCATTCATTGGGCCAGATCAACGTTGGGATGAAGCTCTTGCAGCCAATAAATGGTATGCGCTCATCATTGTTCTTGCCGTATATTGGGGAGCAACTCTGTTGAACTTTAGAGGGATGAAAACTTCGGGAATTGTCACCAAATGGGGAACATTGATCGGCACCGTCATCCCTGGCGCACTCCTTATCTTGTGTGGGGCTATCTGGATCTTTTCTGGCAAGGGATCTGACATGCCCATCGAAGTAAGCCAACTCATCCCTGACATGGGAAAATTTGATAACCTCGTCTTGGCTGCTAGCATCTTCCTTTTCTATGCAGGTATGGAAATGTCCGCCGTCCATGTTAGGGACGTCAACAATCCTGGACGCAATTACCCATTGGCGATTTTCATCTCTGCCATTATCACTGTCAGCATTTTTGTTTTTGGCACACTAGCCATCGGCTTCATCATCCCTGAAAAAGACATCAATCTCGTCCAAACACTCCTCATCACTTACGACACCTATTTCCAACATTTCGGGCTGTCTTGGTTAGGAGGCGTCATTGCCATTTGTTTGGCACTTGGAGTCCTTGCTCAAGTCACTGCATGGGTCATGGGGCCATCCAAAGGGCTATTGCAAGTAGGGCAAGCAGGCTACCTACCTCCTGTCATGCAGAAGACCAATAAGAATGATGTTCAAATTAGCATCCTACTCATCCAAGGTGGCATTGTGTCTATTCTTTCAATCCTGTTCGTTGTTATGCCATCCGTACAAACGGCATACCAAATCATCTCTCAGCTGACGATCATTCTGTATTTGATCATGTACATGCTGATGTTTGCTGCAGGGATCTACCTCAGACATCGTGAACCCAACACACCTCGTAGTTTCCGGATTCCTGGAGGCAAGTACTTGGGCATGTGGGTCGTTGCCGGCCTTGGATTCCTCGGTAGCCTCGCCGCTTTTCTTGTCAGCTTCATCCCACCAGCTGGCTTCGACGTAGGAAGCACTAGCCGATATGTCATCATGTTAGCCGTAGGAGCCTTCATCTTTGCTGGCATTCCCTTCGTCATCTATGCGCTCCGCAAACCATCGTGGAAACGCAAGCTCTCAGGAGATAACGCCTTCGAACCATTTAACTGGGAAAAGTAATCATCATAAAAACACCTATCCAATCTTCAAAGTACCATGACAACTTCATCGCCTTCAACTATGACGCCTAGCCGACTTCAAGATCTGCTGAACCAGGCAGTCTCTGAATGCGCCTCCTTATCCGAAGGAAAGAATGCTGATTATATCCCCGCCTTAGCTCAGGTCCCATCTTCTCTCTTAGGTCTTGCAGCTGTCTCTCCTGATGGCCAAATCATCGAAGCAGGAGATTCCAGATACCTTTTCGCCATAGAATCTATATCAAAGATCTTCAACTTGTCGTTCGTCATAGATTCCATTGGACACGAGGCGCTACGAGAAAAGATCGGGGCAAACCCAACCGGTGAACCATTCAACTCAGTTATGGCTATTGAACTGCATGGAGGTAAACCTCTCAACCCACTCGTCAATGCAGGAGCCATGGCGACAGTCAGCTTGATCCCTGGTCACTCATCTGATGAGATTTGGGAAGCAATCATAGATAATCTGAGTCGTTTTGCGGGACGAAAACTCTCAGTCAATGATGAGGTATACAAATCTGAGTCGTCTTGTAATCAACATAATAGAGGGATCGCATGGCTCCTACAAAGTTATGGTTTCTTCTATAATGATCCTGATATGATTGTGGATCTCTACACTCGCATGTGTTCCGTAGAAGTCTCAGCCTACGATCTCGCCGTCATGGGTGCCTGCCTCATCAATGGGGGCATTAATCCCGTCACAGGAGAACGTGTCATGGAAGCCTGTAACGTTGCACCAGTGCTTGCTGAAATGAGCATGAGCGGACTCTATGACGCCACTGGATCATGGATGTATGCCACAGGTGTCCCTGCTAAAAGCGGTGTTGGAGGAGGACTAGTTGCCACAGTTCCCAAGCAGATTGCATTCGGAGCATTCTCACCCCCTCTCGATATTTTTGGCAACAGTGTAAGAGCTCAAGCGGTCATCAAACAGCTCATCTCTCAATTGCATCTGAACCTTTTTGCTAGCTAGTTCACCCCAAGAGACAAAAATAAAGACCAATGCCCCAAGCGTTGGTCTTTTCATTCTCGGAATGGCGTGTATAAGTTGTAGCAACATGACAAAATTATTGTCTCTCCTCATGGCCATTATGGCCATCTTCAGTCTTAGTGCGCCATCTCTGTACGCAGATGACCAATATCCCGAAGCATCAGAACGAAAGAAGTCAGCTGGTGCTCATAAATGGTATATTGACCCTGTCAAAGGTAATGACAAAAACCAAGGGACATCTGCTGATAAAGCTTGGAAAACTGCAACAAATGTCAACAAGCTCATCCTTGGACCTGGTGATACGATCGTAGTCAAACCAGGAGAACACCCCTACTCATTTGTGCTCATGGGAGAGGGGACTAAAAAGAAGCCTATTGCCGTACGGTTCATGCCTGGCAAACACATCTTCAAACACGGAGAACTCAGCACAGCCCAACCGCAAATCTCCAACACCAACGACGCTCCCCACGAAGACAAAGCAATGGCTTTGCGTCTCATCAATACGAAAAACGTCAAACTCGTGGGCAAGCCTAATGCTAGTTTTATTCTTCTTGAAGGCAAAGCGATCTATCTCTGCACAGATCATGCAGAAGGCGTCACCGTCCAAGGTCTTTCCTTTGACTATCTCCACCCAACCATGGGTGAATTCCGAGTCACCAAGGTCAAAGATAACACAATGGAGGCTACCATCCCTGATGGCATTCAATACCGCATCGAAGATGGCAAACTCACGTGGTATGGCCCAGGTTGGGAGTTCGGTATGGGTGGCTATTCCAAGGTTTTCGACTCTAACACGGGTACGTTCACAGGTGGCTTTAGCCCTGAAAAAACAAGTATTGAGGAACTAAGCCCTGGTAAGATCAAGATTACCTACAACGAAGGCGAACCTCAGATGAAGGAAGGCCAGTCCTACCAGAACAGAAATACTCGTCGTGACTGTTGCGGATTCTTCCAATACAGAAGCAAAAACATCACATGGACTAACTGTAACATCTTTTACATGCATGGGATGGGGGTCGTTTCTCAATTCTCTGAAAATATCACCTATGATAACCTTAAGATAGAACCCCCTGCTGGTTCTCTTCGCACCATCGCCTCATGGGCTGATAACCTTCACTTCTCTGGTTGCAAAGGCCAAATCCTTGTCCAAAACTGCGTCTTAGGCTCATCTCATGATGACGCCATCAACGTCCATGGCACACACCTCCGCATTGTCGGCACTCCTGAGCCAAACAAACTGGTTGTCCGCTTCATGCACAACCAAACCTATGGCTTTGACGCCTTTGCAGTGGGCGACGTCATCGACTACGTTTCTTTCGACACTCTGGTTCCCTACGCAACAAACAAAGTTACTGCAGTCAATCCACTTAATGAAAAGGAAATTGAGCTGACACTAGCCAAACCAAATCCCGATAATATTAAGGAAAATGATGCTGTAGAAAATGTGACTTGGACGGCAGCTGTCACCGTTACCAACACTGTTGCTAAGAACATTCCAACGCGTGGTTTCCTTCTCACAACTCGCCAACCAGTCCTCATCGAACGTTGCCGTTTCGAGAAAACAGGAATGCAAGGCATTCTTGTGGAAGATGATGCCTCAGGTTGGTATGAATCAGGAGTCGTCAGAGATATGACGATCACTAAAAACACCTTTGATCACTGCGGTGGGGCTGTTATCCAAATAATTCCCCACGCTCCAAATCCTCAAGGCGAAGTCCACAAGAATATCACTATTTCCGATAACACGTTTGAACTAGGTGCAATGCCTGCCGTTCGCACCAAGTATACAGGTAACGTCACTGTCCGTAACAATAAATTCAACAAGGACGGACGTTCCCTCTCTGACAAGGAAGCTGTTGATATCCAACTCCCCTAAGACTTCTCCTTATGCAGATTCTCAAAGTCCCCAAGAAATTGGGGACTTTTTTTGTGCCCATATGTATTCTCCCCTCTAAACGCTCCAGGATAGATGATGTTTGACGTCATCTCGTGAAAATTACAGAATAAATATCATGATCAAGACGTTCTCAACCTTCCTCCTATTAGCAACATCTGTATTCCCTGCATGGAGTCAAGATGAGTATCCAACGGACACTGCTATTACCGTCTTTAGTGCTGGTGACAACAATCCCTATGCCTCTATCCGTATTCCAGCTCTCATAAGCCTTGGCAAAGGACAACTTATGGCATTCGCCGAAGGTCGATACAAAAATACTGACCAAGGCCAGAACGACATCATCATGAGTTTCAGCAAAGACAAAGGGAAGACCTGGTCAAAGCCTAAGGCTATCGCTAAAGCCAATGGTGCCACCTACAACAACCCCTGCCCTGTCTACGATGCTAAAACGAGAACAATCAGCGTCGTTTTCCAACGTTACCCCGAAGGCGTCCACGAACGAGATCAAAACATCCCCACGGGATGGGATGATCCCAAGTGCCTGAGAAATTTCATCATTCAAAGTAAAGACGGTGGCAGATCTTGGACAAAGCCAGAAGACATCACTCCAACGACAAAACGTCCTGAAGGCGTTGATATCATGGCCTCAGGTCCCAATGCAGGGGCTCAAATCACGTCTGGTCCTCATAAAGGTCGCATTGCCATCCCTATGAATGAAGGTCCTTTTGGCAAATGGGCTCTATCATGTATCTATAGTGACGACGGTGGCAAAAATTGGAAGCTCAGCGAACCTACTTCCAACATGAACGGTCAAGTCAACGAAACCTCTATTGCAGAAACTGATAATGGTGGACTTGTCATTGTTGCTCGTCACTGGGGAAGTTCCAACTGCAAACGCATCACGTGGTCTGAAGACGGAGGACAAAGTTGGTCTCCTGTGGAAGAAGCTTCAGATCTTTTCTGCGACAACACCCAGAATTCCCTTCTGAGCTACTCCCTCTCAAGTCAAGCGGCCTACGGCAATAAGAGCCGTCTCCTCTTCTCTGGCCCCAGTGAATCGCGTCGCATCAAAGGACAGGTCGCTATGAGCTATGACGGTGGCAAGACATGGCCTGTTAAAAAACTCGTTGGCGAAGGAGGTTTTGCATACTCAAGCCTCGCACCTATTGAACCAGGTAGCGTTGGCCTCCTATACGAAGAAAACTCCAACCAAATTAAAAACCTCAAATTTGTCCCAATCTCCATCTCCTGGCTTACCGATGGGGAAGATACTGGTATGAATAAAAAGGCTAAACAGGCCAAGGGTGCTACGGCTAAGAACAAGTAACCCGTTCTTGTTCTCATTCTTTACTCTTGCAATCCACACATAACAGTCTACATTCGCATCTATCCAAACATTGGATGTTTGGAAGTTTCAACTAAAAGGAAGTTCTATCATGGAAATCATTCACGACAACGCAGCCGATTTGAGCGTATTAGCAGGCAAGACGATTGCAGTACTTGGCTACGGCGCACAAGGACGTGCACAGGCACTTTGCATGCGTGATTCTGGTTTGAACGTCATCATTGGTGTTCGCCCTGGCAAATCATTTGACGCAGCTAAGCAAGATGGCTTTGAAGTATTGAGCGTTTCTGAAGCAACCAAGAAAGCTGATATCATCCACATCTTGTTGCCAGATGAAAAGCATGGCCCAGTATTCGAAGCTGAAATCAAGCCATACCTGACCGCAGGAAAAGCACTCGCTTGCTCCCACGGCTTTGCATACGTCTTCAAGACTATCGTTCCTCCTGCAGACGTTGATGTCATCATGGTTGCTCCTAAGGGGCCAGGCACAGAAGTCCGCAAGGTATTCGAACAAGGCTTTGGTTGCCCAGGCTTGGTAGCAGTCTTCCAAAACGCTTCTGGCAAAGCTAAGGAAATGGCACTCGCCATGGCTAAGGCTGAAGGTTTGACTCGTGGTGGTGTTCTTGAATGTACCTTCGAACAAGAAACATACGAAGACCTCTTCGGTGAACAAAACGTTCTCTGTGGCGGTATCGTTGACTTGATGAAGTACGGTTTCGAAACTCTTACGGAAGCAGGATATCCTGCAGAAATGGCTTACTTCGAATGCATCCACGAAGCCAAGTTGATCGTTGACCTGATCTACGAAGGTGGCATCCAGAAGATGAACTCCGTCATCTCCAACACCGCTGAATGGGGTGAATACTACAATGGCCCACAAATCCTCACTCCAGACGTCAAGGAACGCATGAAGGAATCCCTCAAGCGCATTGAATCTGGTAAGTTTGCTCAGGACTGGTTGGCTGAAGCTAACAGTGGCGCCAAGAACCTCCAAGCTAAGCGTGAAGCTTTGGGACAACACCCAGCTGAAATCGTTGGCAAGAAGATTCGTAGCCTCTTTGAAAAGCGCTAATCTCACCAATTGAGATTTTCTAGGCGGTTGTCTCATGACTATGGGAATCCATAGGAAGGGACAACCGCCACTCTTTCATCTCCTCTTTTCTTTCATCCATGGAATCTCCAGCCATCAACATTGAACATGCCACTGTCTTTCTAGGTGGCACAGAAATCATTCACGATCTCAATTGGCAAGTAAAACGAGGCGAACGCTGTTTCATCTTGGGAGCCAATGGAGCAGGAAAGACGACTCTTGTCCGTATGCTCATGGGATTTGCTTGGCCTCTTTTTGGAGCCAAGGTCCAAATCATGGGAAACACATTTGGACAAGTTAACCTTGCCGATCTCCGTAAGACGATTGCATGGGTCAGCCCTTTCATGCATCAATGGCTCGCAGATCGCCCATGGACAGGATTAGAAATGGTTCTTGCTGGCATTGACGGCACTATTGGTCTCTATCGCAAAACCACCCCTGAGGAAGAAAGCAAGGCCATGAATATGATGAAGGCTTTGCGCGTTGAGCACTTGGCTGATAGGAACTTGTCCACGATGTCATCTGGCGAACAGGTGAAAATACTCATTGCCAGTGCTTTGATGAAAGATCCCCAGCTGATGATCTTAGATGAACCCAGTGTCTATTTGGATATCTCTGGACGCGAATTCCTCCTCAAAGCAATCTCTGACTTAGCTGTCGCTCGACCAGATCTTACGATCATCTTCATCACTCAACGCATTGAAGATATCCTCCCAATTTTTGACCGAGGCATGATCCTCAAAAAAGGTCGCATCGTAGCTGAAGGCCTGCGAGATGAGGTTCTGACAGAACCCAACCTGAAACAGGCTTATGAACTGGATATCCGGCTCATCAAGACGGATAAAAACCGCTATTGGACCGTCATCGATTAAGTCTCTAAATCTATGAAAAAGCCAGTTCGGATATCGCTTTCTAAACAAGTCCTGACCTCCATGGAAAACCAAATCCGTGAAGGGCTCTGGAAGGTCGGGGATCGCATTCCTGCAGAACCTGAATTGGCACGTCTTTTCTCAGTTAGCCACAACACTATCCGAGAAGCTGTTCAATCACTAATCCACGCCGGTATTCTTGAAGCACGGCCAGGTGATGGAACATACGTCATAGCCAATGACCGCTTCGCTGTCGCTATGAGTAACAAGCTTCGTGAAGCTGAGCTAACCCAGATCCTCGAAGCAAGACGAGCACTTGAGAAAGAAATAGCTCGCCTCGCTGCAGCCAACCGTACCGAAGATGACCTGCAACAATTAGAAAGTGACTGGCAACGTTGCCTAGCAAAGACGGGGACAGGCATTGATGACGACATGCGTTTCCATGCCTCCATTGCGACATCAACACACAACCCCATTCTCGCACAGCTTTACCATGTCATTGTCAGCTACCTACAAGACAGTCTAGGGTCTGTACTGGCTGAAAAGCAATATGATCCACTAGCCATGCAACTTCATGCAGAGCTACTGGATGCAATCCGCACTCATGATGCCAACTTGGCGGAGTCCATCATTGTGCGCATTGTCGAATTTGATGCCCATTGCATCGGCAATGACTAAATGACAGAAACAATCTGTCCTTCCTTTGAACGGGATAGTCGTTTTGTTGTCTGATCTAATGTCGTCCCTCCACGACATTAGAAAAACCAAGATCAAACGATGAACAAACTAATTGCACTTATTGCCTGTACAGGATTCCTCTGCACGATGAACGGCTATGCAGCTCCCGAAGGTCCCTGCCATGATTCTGACTGTGCAACGCCTCAAAAGCATTGCAAGCCTTGTCACGATTCTAAGAAATGCTCAGACCCAAAGGACAAAGGAAAATGTCACAAAGATTGCCACAAAGGAGACTCCAAGAAGCCTCAAGAAGATGAGGCCAAGGATACAGAAAAACCATCTTCTGAGGAATAAGCTGTAAGCACGTACAACTAGGCTAGAAACTCTGACGCCCATCCCACCATCCGGGATGGGCTCTTTGCTTCCCAATATCTGCCTCTAATAGAAAACGTTGGATCCTAAAAAAATTCAAAATCGATTCAACAAAATGCGGGATTCATCGTCTAAGCTCTAGATTGAGAAACCAACTCAACCTCCTGAATTACAACTATGGATAAAATCATCGCTACAATTTGCTTCTGCTCCTTGGCGTTAACCCTGTTGGGCTATTCTTTGATGCCTTCTGCGGCCTCGCCTAGCCTCCAACACTCCACAACTTCTGAAGCAACTCATATCGATACAAGTACTCTCGCATACAAGCACATTTGCCTATAACTTTCCCGCCTCTCTAGGTGTTGTTTGTCGTACTGTCGTAACCCAAAAGGTTACGACAGTTTTTTTGTGTCACTAAGTGAACATTGCTCGTTTCCGCGTCGTCCATCCAACGATGAAAGCGAGCCCCCTCATGATCCTCCTCATCGCCCTGGGGAGTATGGAAATTGGATGTCAGCCTCGTTCCAAAGAAACGACACAAGCACCCCTTGTCGAAGCAGGAACTCCCACTCGACAGAACATTCCCGTCTTCAAAGAGTGGGTCGGTCATTTGAATGGTAATATCAATGTCAGTATCCTCCCCCAAATCTCAGGCTACTTAGTCAGCCAAACATACAAAAATGGGAGCACGGTCAAAGAGGGTGAAGAGCTCTTCAGAATCGACGATAGAATCTATCGTGACAAAGTCCAACAGGCAGAAGGAGAACTGGCTAAAGCCAAAGCGTCATGGCAAGAGAATGATTACAATCGCAACCTATATGCACCTCTTGCCAAAGAAGACGCCATCTCCCAACAGAAATACCAAGATAGCGTTCTAAGTGCAGAGGCTGCCAAAGCCTCTCTCATCGCCGCAGAAGCCGCTCTCAGTCTCGCTCGCCAACAGCTGTCCTATACCATTGTCACTTCTCCCATTGATGGAACTGCTGGCATAGCCTCCGCTCAAATTGGAGACCTTGTCAGTCCATCAAGTTCATCTCTCACAATTGTATCTGCAACCAACCCTATTCGCATTGACTTCTCTGTGAGTCAAAATGATTGGGCAGAACAAGAAGCCCATCATACATCACCATCGCTAGGTCTAGCTCTTGGCAACAGTCTTGACGTCTACCTCCCTGATGGCCAACGACTCCCCCATCAGGCTAGTATTGTCGCCATTGACCGGGCTTTCAGCACGAGCACTGGGAGTATCCGCATACAAGCTCACCTGTGCAATAACCAAGGGAAGCTCAAACCTGGCATGTTTGTGAAAGTCCGTTCTCAAACTGGCTTCCTTCCCGATGCTCTCACCGTGCCTGTTCAAGCGATTCTATCTACTCAAGGCAAAGACTTCGTTATCGCCCTTGATGATTCAGATCGCCCCCATCTTATCCCCGTCAAGACGGGTACAATCTATGAGAACATGCAGGTCATCGAAGAATTAATCCCCGACACAGTAAATGAAAACACGAGGATCGTAATGAAAGGGATCCAGCAAGCCGCCCTAGTCGCCGGCTCTCACCATGACATAAAGCTCCGCATTGAACCTAATGCAGATCAAAACGAATAACTCGCACTTCTCACCTAGCCATGTCCGATTTCTTCATCAAGCGGCCCATTGTCGCCATTTGTATCTCCATTATCATCTTCCTTTTGGGGCTCTTCTCGCTTTTCCGACTACCTGTCTCAGAATACCCCGACATTATTCCACCCGTTATTCAAGTCACCGCAAACTACCCTGGAGCCGATTGTGAAACCATTGTTCAGTCCATTGCGACTCCTCTTGAACAACAAATCTCTGGGGTTGATGGCATGGCTTACATGAGCTCAGTTTGCACCAACAATGGCGAACTCAGCATGAACATCGTGTTTGACGTAGGAAGTAGCCCCAATATGGACCAAGTCCTTGCTTACCTACGCTATGGACAAGCAACTTCTCAGCTCCCTAGCGAAGTAAGCGAACTGGGCGTCACTCTTCGGAAAACAAGTGGCCCTCCTTGCCTGCTCCTCAGCTTATATTCCCCTGAAAATAGTTATGACGGTTTGTGGCTAGCTAACTATGCCTATATCAATTTCGTCAATCTCCTGAAGCGAGTCCATGGAGTGGGCGATGTCCAAGTTTTTGGCGCAGGAAAATACGCCATGCGCATCTGGCTCAATCCTGAGAAGATGGCAGCACTCAACATCAGTGTGTCTGAAACAATTGACGCAATTAAAGCTCAAAACACTGTGAATCCGGCAGGGAAAATCGGAGCACAACCTGCTCCTCAAAACCAAGTTCAAACAATCACGGTCAAAGCACCTGGCCGACTGTCCACCCCCGAAGAATTCAGCAATATCATAGTCAGAGGCCAAGGGAATGCAGTGGTCCATCTGCGCGATATTGCTCGTATTGAACTCGGGGCTCAGAACTACACTCTTAGCTCCACAGTAAATGGTCATCCTGCGGCTTCCATTGCCATCTACGAAGCTCCTGGCAGTAACGCCATTGATATGGCCAATGCAGTGCTGAAGGTCATGGATAATGCTTCTTTGCCTCCTGATCTCAAATACTGCGTCGCTTTGGATACCACACAACCTGTCCGTGATGGCATTCATGACATGGCCAAAACCTTAGGAATAGCATTATTGCTAGTCCTCATCGTTGTCTTCCTCTTCTTGCAGGGTTGGCGTGGCACCATCATTCCTGCTTGTGCTGTCCCTGTATCCATTATTGGGACCTTTGCCCTCTTCCCTCTCTTTGGTTTCTCTATCAATACTGTGTGCCTCATGGGACTCGTCTTGGCCATCGGCCTCGTCGTCGATGATGCCATCGTTGTTGTTGAAGCGGTACAAAACCATATCGAACAAGGAAAAGATCGCAAAACTGCGACACTTTCGGCGATGAAGGAAGTTTCAGGTCCTATTGTCAGCACAGCTCTGGTCATTTCCTGTGTGTTCCTACCCACCATCCTTTTGCCTGGAGTCTCTGGATTACTCTTTGAACAATTTGCACTCACAATTGGCGCATCGATCATCCTCTCTGCTTTCTGTGCGCTTTCTCTTAGTCCTGCCCTCAGCTCACTACTTTTGCGACAAGAAGCCGTACGACATGGTCTCTTGGGGCGTCTATTTCACGTCTTCAACACATCTTTTAATTGGCTACGCAACGCCTACATATCCCTCTGTAGCTCACTCATGCGTCGCATTGGGATAGGAATCGGGCTACTTGCCATCATCACCGCACTCATTTGGCCAATCGCCCATTCCTTACCTAGTGGTTTTATGCCTATTGAGGATCAGGGCTACCTCTTTGCTGGCATTTCGTTGCCTGAAAATACCTCCCTCAACACCACTGAAGAAAGCTCCGCTCAAGCCGAGAAGATCCTCCAAAATATCCCCGGTGTCGCTACGGTCACAACCATCAATGGCTTTAACCTGATGAACTCCGTTCAGAGCCCCTCTAACGCATTTTTCTTCATCACTCTCGACTCATGGGCGCATCGGAAATCCCCATCACTTGCCGCCTCGCAAATAGCGTCTCAGATCCGTCAGAGATTTGGCGATGAAATAACATCAGGAATTACCTACGTTGTTCAGCCCTCACCTATTCCAGGAGTCGGCACTTCGGGCAACGTCACCTTTCTCCTGGAAGATAGACAAGGCCAAGGTGAAAGCTATCTCACATCCCACACCGCCCAATTTATCAAGGCGGCAGAAGAATCCCCTGCGATCGCTAGCATCAACAACTTCATGATCCCTTCCGTTTTCCAATACAAACTGAACGTGGATACAGCCCAAGCCACCTTGCAAGGGGTTGATGTGGCAGATGTTTTCTCCACTCTCCAAGCCTATTTAGGGAGCGTATTTGTCGATTACTTTAACCTCTACGGCCTTCAATGGCAGGTCTACCTGCAGGCTGATATGAACAGCAGAGACAGCATTGATCGTCTCAGTCTCTTCCATGTCCAAACAACTGATGGGCAAAATGTACCACTCAATGCCCTCGTCTCTACCAGTCCTATTTGGGCACCAGACTTCCTCATGCGACAGAACATGTTCAACTGCTCTATGCTAGATGTCTCAGCCGCTGACGGCTATTCATCAGGTGATGTCATGGCCGCACTCGAAGAAGTCTTTCACAAGACAATGCCTCTGGGCATGGGATACGACTACTCTGGGATGAGTTACCAAGAACAACAAGCGGCGCAAGGTCTCTCTGCAGGCATGATCTTCGCCGCCTCCACTCTCTTTGTCTTCCTTATCCTTGCCTCTCTTTACGAAAGTTGGACGCTCCCTCTATCGGTTCTCATGTCCGTCCCCATCGCCATCGTAGGCGCCCTCCTGTCCCTCCACTTCGCTGGACTGGAACTCAACATTTATTCTGAAATTGGCCTAATTGTCACCATAGCCCTAGCGGCTAAAAATGCCATCCTCATCGTTGAATTTGCCGTCTTAGAGCTGAACCGCGGAGTACCACTTTTCCAAGCCACCTTAAACGCAGCTCGCATCCGTTTCCGTCCTATCCTCATGACGAGCATCGCATTCATCTGTGGCTGCATTCCCTTGGCTCTTGCCAGTGGTGCAGGAGCGGCAGCCCGTCACGTCGTCGGCATCTGTGTGATTGGCGGCATGCTTGCAGCCGTCTGCCTAGGAACTCTCCTCGTACCAGTCTTCTTCCTCCTCATCGCCAAGAGGAAGACTCCTCCATCAGATATCGTCTAGCCCCCATCTTTCGTCCTACTCTGCGATCACAATGATCAACGAGTAGGAAGGATGAGGACTCGTCCATTAGTAATAGCCATGGCATCCTCAATGGGCATTTCCTTGCGCATATGAGGCATCCCCCATGAGTCTGAGAAAATGAGTTTCTTGTTGGTCATGTCATAGCCAGTGATGAGTCGCATATGCCCCCCTCGGGTCTGGTTCAAAATCACTGGTTCTGGCACTAGCCCCAAGTGAACCGACCACAAAATGGGGATCCCCATATCAATGTACTGTTTGACTGGACGCATCCAACGATCCATCTGAGCAGGCGACGAACAACGTGCCTTTTTCATAATTTCACCGTCAGCAACATCCCAAATCTTCCCATAGTCGCTCGCATTCAACAGTGGCTTTTTGAGCTTCTTGGCCACTTTATTGTAGTCTTTCACCAAGCGTTCGTAGTCTTTGGTCGTAGATAACAAATCCTGTTCCTTGACTCGGACCTGGAAGCGGACACCTATCTTTTTGAGTGCCTCCACCATAGCAACGACCGACGTCCCATTCGTCCCTGACGAGTCAGCAACCGAAGCCAGTTCATGCTGGTCGATGTAATTCTTCCCATAATAGGCAAAAACTCGAGCAGCTGTGGCAACGACGCAATACCCCTTCTGCCCCTGATCGACCATAGGGATCCCTTCGATCTCGGCCTTATCTGCGCCTTCGCGCTTAACGTGATTTTTTAGATCAGCTTTGGCTGTTCCGTCTTCGTTTGCTTTGCGCGCCAGGACCTCTTTATTCTTTCCTAACTTGAGACGGATGAATTCGGCCTCGAATTGTTTATTGGACTTTGAAGAGCTGACCTCCAACATGGCGACGCCTTTCTCACTCTCCCATGAAAAGCCTTGCGTCTTCACAGCAGTCTCTTGGCGATTCAACTTGTAGGGTTGCATCTTAGCCCCTGTCATTGTTGATAATTCTGCCTTGGCAAGCTCGGCCAACTTGTTGAATTTCTCTTCACTGATGGGGCCGTCGTCCCCTTTGTTATACACCATAATTTGGATGCTCTCCAGGTTCCCTGGCGTCTCATCCTTGGACTTTAGGAGCGTCTCACCGACGGGTATGGCACCAAACTTCAGAGTTGGCTTGGGGATTCGGATTTCAGTCTTAGCTGAATCTGACCATGTAAAACGCTCTCCAACCATGTATTGATCGAAGAAATTGGGGCGGTCTAAATCCCATATTTGGCCACTAATAAATGATGTGCTCAAATCGCATTCACTCCAACCCAGAGTGAAAGAGCAAAATGCGAATAGAAGAGAAAAAATGCGTTTCACAACTCTGTCCATTATGGAGTCTGATTCGGCTAGGTAAAGAAGAGAGTGACCTGTCACATATTTTTTAAGTAAGTCTGATAATTTTTAGATAATTGAGTGAAAGGAGCGTCGTTATATAGTATGAAGGTGGGTGGTGAAAGCCATCACCAGATATATTATGCTTAACAACCTAACAACCAAATTCCAAGAAGCCCTCATGCAGGCCCAGCGCACCGTTGCCCAGGCAGGTCGCGCTGAAATCAACTCCCTCGATCTACTCGTTGCCCTTTTGGGGCAGGAAGGAGGTATCCTCTCCCCTATCCTCAGAAAAGCAGCATGTGATCCTGGTCTATTGCTCCAAGCAGCTAAGAAAGAACTTGAACACGAACCTTCTCAATCAGGTTCCACCACTCAGCCTCAAATCGGGCATGATCTCGCCCAAGTTCTTCAGTCTGCCGATACTGAACGTGAAAAGCTCAAAGATGACTATCTGAGTGTCGAGCACTTCATGCTCGGCGTGTTCTCGACTTCATCCAAGGCAAGCAAGCTCGTCCAATCATTCGGGTTAGACCGCAACAATTACCTGGCGGCAATGAAGGAAGTTCGTGGCAACCAACGTGTCACGGATGATAATCCCGAAGGCAAATACCAAACCCTGGAAAAGTACGGAACGGACTTAACAGCACGTGCCAGAGCGGGGAAAATTGACCCTGTCATTGGTCGTGATGAAGAAATCCGTCGAGTTCTTCAAATCCTCTCAAGAAGGACAAAGAACAACCCGGTCCTCATCGGTGAACCAGGTGTCGGTAAAACCGCTATTGCTGAAGGCCTCGCTCGCCGTATCGTCAACGGTGATGTCCCTGAAAGCATGAAAAATAAGCGTATCGTTTCGCTTAGTATAGGATCCATGCTCGCTGGTGCAAAATACCGCGGTGAGTTCGAGGAACGACTCAAGTCTTTCCTTAAAGAGGTGACGGATTCCAACGGTGAAATCATCCTCTTTATCGATGAATTGCACACAATCGTCGGTGCTGGTGCTAGTGAAGGGGCTGTCGATGCCTCCAACCTTCTCAAGCCCGCTCTTGCCCGTGGTGAACTTCGTACCATTGGCGCAACAACTCTCGATGAATACAGAAAGTACATCGAAAAGGATCCCGCCTTGGAACGTCGTTTCCAACCCGTTCTTGTCGGCGAACCCAGTGTCGAAGATACGATCGCTATTCTTCGTGGGCTTAAGGAGCGCTATGAAGTCCACCATGGCGTCCACATCACGGACTCTGCTCTCGTTGCAGCGGCTACCCTCTCTGATCGCTACATTTCAGATCGATTCCTCCCCGATAAAGCCGTCGACCTTATTGATGAAGCTGCAGCTCGACTCAAGATTGAGCTTGATTCCATGCCATCGGAAATCGACCAGATCGAACGAGAAGCTATGCAGCTTGAAATGGAACGACAGGCTCTGGCCAAGGAAAAGGATGACGACAGCAAGAACAGGCTCGATAAGATCACCAAGGAACTGGCTGACCTCAAGGAAAAGTCTGGTTCCATGATTGCACAATGGAAGAACGAAAAGTCCATTATCGACACCGTCCGCAAGGAACAGGAACACATTGAGCAATTGCGCATTGATGCGGAACAAGCTAAGCGTCTTGGGGATCTTGCCAAGGCATCTCAGATCACCTATGGTGACCTGCCCGAATCAGAGAAAAAACTCAAAGCGGCTCAAGCCCAGTTGGCAGATCTCCAAAAGCAAGACGGTGGACTCCTCAAGGAAGAAGTCACCGAAGCCGATGTCGCCAAGGTCGTCTCTAGTTGGACGGGTATCCCTGCGGCTCGCATGCAAGAAGGCGAACGAGAAAAACTCGTCCACATGGAAGAACGCTTGGGGATGCGTGTCATTGGCCAAAAAAATGCTGTTAAGGCAGTCTCTGATGCCGTCCGTCGTGCTCGCGCCGGATTGCAGGATGAAGATAGACCAATTGGTTCTTTCATCTTCCTCGGTCCCACTGGGGTCGGTAAGACTGAACTGAGTAAGGCTTTGGCTGAATTCCTCTTTGATGACGAGGGCGCCATGGTCCGCATTGACATGTCGGAATACATGGAAAAACACTCTGTCGCCCGACTCATTGGAGCGCCTCCAGGATATGTCGGTTACGATGAAGGGGGACAACTCTCTGAAGCCGTACGACGCCGCCCTTATTGCGTGGTGCTTTTCGATGAAATTGAAAAAGCTCACCCAGATGTCTTCAACGTCCTGTTGCAAGTCCTCGATGATGGTCGTATCACCGATGGACAAGGACGCACTGTTGACTTCCGCAATACCGTCATCATCATGACCTCTAACATCGGTAGCCAACATATCCTCAATGAGTCTAACGCTGAACAGCGTGAAGCTCTTGCTCTGGATGCTCTCCGTAGCCACTTCCGCCCTGAATTCCTCAACCGTGTCGATGAAATCATCATCTTCGAACGCCTCGGTGCTCAAGAACTCAACTCAATTGTCGAAATCCAACTGAACCGAGTCCGCAAGCGTCTTGAAGCTAAGGGCATGACTCTACGCCTAACTCCTGAGGCTACGTCGCTAGTGGCTGCTCATGGATTCGATCCCGTTTATGGAGCTCGTCCTCTCAAACGTGCTATCCAACAGTACATCCTCGATCCTCTCAGTTTGCTTCTCCTTGAAGGCAAATTCCAAGAAGGCTCTGAAATTGTCGTCCGTGATGAAAACGGCAAATTGGTCTTTGAATAATCGCAACGATCATTAAATCCAAAGAAGCCATCTACCCTCCATGTGGTAGATGGCTTCTTTCATAATTAGGGAAAATCTATTCCCAACAAAATATTGAGAATAACTTTGATGAGGCTAGTTGGATTTTCCTTTTCATGATGTGGTATTTGTTTTTTCAACCATATAGAGAAAATGAAAATTCGTTTCAATCAGAGCAATGTTATCGCTATGATGAATCAAGATGCATTTTTGTTCAGTGTTCAATCATTGAACAAAACAAGGTAAGAGGCTTATAGGTGAATAATTGATCAGATTCAGACACAATTCCCACTCTGGACGAGAAAGCAAAACATTCTGTGCTATATGTTTAGCAGTTGAATACGCCGATGAGGAAG
>CAYNVM010000015.1:0-26126 GCA_964400645.1 uncultured Akkermansia sp.
GAAGCTCTTAATATTAAGGTTGGCCATTACCATAATCTCATGGATCGTTGTTCAGCAGCAGCAATTGCTTCTGGTACGGCAACGTTGGAAGCCGCTCTGCATGAGCTCCCTTATGTGCTCGTGTACAAGGTAAATCAACTGACTTACTGGGTAGCTCGCTTCCTGATCAAGATCCGTTTCTTAGGAATGGTCAACATTCTGGCTCAACGCCCCGTTGTCCGTGAGCTCATACAAGGCGACATGTCTCCCATTGCCGTCGCTTCTGAATTGGAACGGCTAATGGATCCCAATGTAAGACGTACTGTCCTCAGCGATATGAAGGAATCCGTCGATAAGTTGGGGCATGGCGGTGCTGCAACGAAAGCGGCTGAAGCAATCGCCGACCTGTTGAAGTAACAGTGGCTCAATGGCTACTTCTGAAACAAGCCTTACTTGAAGAGCTTGGGATATGAGCTATGCGCCAATTCTGAGCTGAGTTTCAACACGGTATTGCTATCGGGTGCTAGCAAAGCTTTCTTAGCCAACTCTTGGCACTTGCTATAATCCAAGCAACGAATGGCATAGCGAAGAACGGGAACGAGGTGTACACCCACGGACAGTTCGTCAGCTCCCAATCCTATCATCAAAGGTAGTAACAAAATATCACCTGCAACTTCGCCACAGATTGTTGTGGTAATTCCCTTGGCCTTCCCTGCCTTCACTGTCATGTCGATCATGCGAATCACCCCTGGGTGAGTCGGTCGGAACATGTGGGCAACATGGGAATTCACGCGGTCAACAGCTATCGTGTACTGCGTCAAATCATTGGTCCCGATGGAGAAGAAATCGACTTCATTGGCCAAGACGTCCGCCAACATAGCGGCGCTAGGAACTTCGATCATAATGCCAACTTTCAGGTCCTTCCCATAAGGAACTCCTGCGGCATCGAGTTCTTCTCGGCACTCTGCGAGCACTTTCTTGGCACGACGGACCTCAGTCAGTCCCGAAATCATGGGGAACATCACTCCCGTCGGGCCATTCACACTAGCTCTCAAAATGGCTTTCAGCTGATCCTTGAACATTTCCTTGCGGCTCAGCGAAACGCGAATTCCTCGCCACCCTAAGAATGGATTAGGCTCGGGAGAATCTAAGTGCTCTGTCGGCAGTTTATCCCCACCTGAGTCCAAGGTGCGGAAAATAACCTCGTGCGGATTACATGCCTTGACGAGCTCACTGTAGCTCTTGGTCTGAACTTCTTCATTAGGCATTTCTGTATCGTTGCCTAGCAAGAAGAACTCTGTTCTAAACAACCCGACCCCTTCAGCGCCGACCTCTTCAATTCCCCCTACTTCATGAGGGAATTCGACGTTAACGGCGAGCTTCACATAGTGTCCATCAACGGTTTCTGTTCTGAGGTCACTCTGTGAGGCCAAATCCTCATACTCTTTGAGACGAGCATTCTGAATCTTCCGGTATTCGGCAATAACCGACTGCTCCGGATTGATAATCAGAAGGCCTTTATAACCATCAACAATCACCCATTCGGCATGAACCTTAGCGACCTGTTCCATCAGATTAGGAATACCTACGATAGCAGGAATCCCCATGGAACGAGCAAGAATGGCTGTGTGTGAAACCGTAGAGCCAAGTTCTGTGGCAAACCCTAACACCTGATCCACATCCATCGCTGCGGTATCAGAGGGCGTCAAATCTTGTGCCAGAAGAACGTGCTGGATCCCTTCCTCTGTGGAAGCGTCGTCCTCCAAATCCATCAGATTCTGAACCACTCTGTGGCTCACATCTTGGATGTCTGCCTTTCTGGCCTGTAAGTATGGATCAGCAACCCGATCCATCACGGCCAGATAATCAGAAACGACAGCGTGCAGTGCCTGCTCAGCATTGTACAACTGCTCCCGGATCAACTTTTCAACCCGTTGGTGAATGAGTGGATCCTCAAGGAAGAGAAGGTGCGCATCAAAAATGGCGACGTCCTTTTGATCGGCCTGTTCTGCCAAGCGGACTTTCAGCATTTCAATCTGCTCTCTCGTCACATCCAACGCATGCTCCCATCGAGCAACTTCATGGGTGACATCTTCGGGCAAAATGGGTTTCAACTCAGGGAGCAATTCCTGAGCCAACCGAATACGCAGAAGACCAATGGCAATACCAGGCGACACTGGGGTACCCGAAAGCCTGAGTTCCTGAGAGAGACTTGAACTCGACGTGGTCATATTTGGTGTAGCTTGCGGGGGTTAAACTGAAACAAAGATAATTGAGATTCAGCATTTTATGACCCTGAGCTATTCCCCACTAATTTAAGAAATAAAGCTCAGGGATGATGCTTTACTCATCTTCTTCGAACTTGCGGTCTACCAAGTCCTTTAAAGCTTGGAATGCCGCTTCTTCATCATCGCCAGATGTTGAAAGAGTAATCTTTGAACCATGTCCAACAGCAAGCATCATCAACCCCATAATGCTCTTACCATCAACTTCCTCACCGTCTTTCCCAACAGTAATATCGGAATGGAAACGGCTGGCAAGACGAACAAATTGAGCGGCTGGCCGAGCGTGTATTCCGAGCTTATTTTTGATGGTTAGTTCCTCTGTGAGCATGTACTGTTCAAGTGGTTGGTTCTTGAGGCTAGATACACAAAAGAGCCTGCTCTTACAAGCAACTTTCTAGAATTTCTTCAGAGATCATCGCGCCACTCCATGTCTGGTGCCAATGGGTCTCGTTTTCCCTCTTGCATCGTGTTCCAATCAATCCTATCGCGAACTCGGTCTTGGAACTGCTGCGCCATCGAATATCCCAAGGTGCGTAAATGATAATCAACCGTTGCTAATTCGATAAGACGTGCTGCATCTCGACCTGCCGAAATGGGAATTTGGACAGCCATAACATCCTTCCCTAAAACGGAAACACTACTTCTGTTTAAGCCGATTCTGTCTAAATCATTCATCGGATTCTTCATGACAGAAAGTGGCACTAAGTGAACGACTAGATTAAGTTCTTTTTCGGGTCTAAATGCATTATACCCGTATACTCTTGTGATATCGATAAAGCCTAAACCGCGCACTTCAATATACCCGCGTCCAACACTTTGTGGACGTGTCATGAGCTTCCCACTGACGTTGTAGATATCGACCTTGTCATCGGCCACCAAAGCGCAATTTCTCTCAACGAGAGCCAGTGAAGCTTCACTCTTTCCAATACCGCTCACCCCGCAAATCAGCACGCCAATCCCTCGGACATCGAGCATACAGCCATGCACTGTTTCACGAGGTGCAAACTCTTCTTCCAGGCAAATGGTCAGAGCATTGACGAGGAATCGAGTATCCAAGGTGCTTGAGAAGATGCAGAAGCCAAGTTCATTGGCAACTTCCAAGACGTCTGGCGTTGGCATCATTTCCTTGCTGAAGATCAAGCAAGGAACGTTCTTGTTAAAAATCGTCTTAATCCGCTGTAGTCGGATCTGTGCCGATAGTGAACGTAAGTATTCTACCTCTGCCGCACCAAAGACTTGAACACGCTGCCCGGCAAAATGCTTGGTGAAACCGGCCATGACCAAGCCTGGTCGGTTGGGCGTTGGCTCATAAATACGACGCGTTTCCCCGCCTCGCCCTGGTTCTGTAATCAGCTCAAGCCCGAGCGACTCACGGTGTCGCTGAAAGAAATAACCGACAGAAATACTCTTAACGACCTTAACAGGTCTCTTAACAATTTTCTGTAACGCCTCGATCGTTGCATGTTTGGGGTCTAGATCAATGTAGTAGAACTCGTTACTGTTCTGTCTCATCGGATCTCCTTGCCCTCGAGCCTTATCATTGTCGTAAGGAAACGAATCTGGCATATAAAAATCGATTAATTAGTTCTCAACAATTAGATACGATCCCAACCTTCTGAAGATGAGTTATCGACAAGAGACTTGTCTTGTACCTGAGATGGCTGTTCTGCCTTGGTCAGGCGTATCACCTTCTTTTCCTTCTTCTTGCTACTGGTCTGAGCAAGAGGACGGTACATCCCTCTGGCCGTCAGATATTCTTCTGCGGCCTTAGCTGAAGCGGTCAATGAGCAACGTTCCACAGAAACAGGAGCTCCCAACCATACGTATGGATAGATTTCTGTGATATCCCTGCTCTTCATGCGAATGCATCCGTAGGAAGCAGGACGCCCAATCTTGCGTTCTTCAGGCGTTCCGTGAATGTAGATATTGCGAGCAAAGGCATTTCTGTTCCGATATTCCAACCCTTGCAGGCGAATAATGCGCGTCACAATAGGGTCGCGTCCTGGAGCATTGGGCGCAACCAACTCGCCCGTTGGTCGACGGTTTTTGAAGACCATCCCTTGCGGTTGTCTGTCCCCAATTTTGGCAGCAACACGGTGTAGTCCCAAAGGTGTGCGACAACTTCCCCGTGTATCACCTACTCCAAATTTAGAGGTACTGACATCGTAACTCTTAACAATATTACCGCGGTGGAAAAGGGCCAATTTCTGATCGGGGACACTGATCACCACCCCATCTGTAACAATTGTCGAAGGTTTACTAGAGCTAGAACATGAAGCTAGCAGTCCTATCATGGGAATGACTAGCATAGACCATCGCCGAACCAGAGAAGACATAGAGTTTTGAGCTTTGTGCTATGCTGACTTCAAGCAGAAATAACCGACCAAGACCAGAACTATTTTACAGCACCTGATTTCTTATTTCCAAAGCTGTTCAATATCAATCGTCCCAATGAACAGAATGATGTGTAGAAGAAGCCCAGGAACGGACACATCAAGATGGCTGAAATCCACTTTTGATCGATGCAAAGCTTGATAATAATCGCCAAGAAGAAAATACCGAATGCCAGTTCTATCAGTGGAATCACAATTGATTTAATGGCTTTGTAGCCTTTCTTCTTCAGTTGTTTTCCTTCCTTGCGACCATCTTCCTTGCCAATCCCATACTTAGGTGTGCGGACGAATTCTGTCTGGTGATGGAAAACCGCTTCAAGAACTGCCTTGGAGTTGTTAACGGCCATTCCAATCCCCAATGCCAGTAGGATGGGTAGATAAGGAACTTCCTTCCACCATGTACGCGGACGAATAGCAATCTGAGCGCTAACGTAGAAAATACAAACGGCAATGGAGGCAAAGAAGAACAGTAGCAAATTCAGCAAGATGACGTACACATCAGCTTGAATCTCAAATTGTCCCATCGCAACAGGGTAAATCAAGAAGCAGAGCAAAATAAGCAACAGGTAGGCATAGTTTGCTGTCAAATGTGTCGTTGCTTCTAGTTTCGCTTTGAGCGGTGCTGACGACTTCCATATCGTCAACAACATCTTCTGGCACACCTGAATGGATCCCTTGGTCCATCTGTGCTGCTGAGCCTTGAAACCATCCATGTCGACAGGCAACTCAGCCGGAGTAACGACGTTGTTAAGGAAAATGAACTGCCAACCTTTCATCTGAGCACGGTAGGACAAGTCCATATCTTCCGTCAGGGTATCGTGTTCCCATCCACCTGCACTCAAAATGGTCTCCTTGCGCCAAGTACCTGCTGTTCCATTAAAGGTGAAGAATCGCCCAGACCGGTTACGAGCGGTCTGCTCCATCATGAAGTGTCCATCCAAGAACATAGCTTGGACTCGGGTCAGGACGTTGTAATTTCTGTTGATATGCTCCCATCGTGTCTGAACGAGCCCCACCTTTTCATCAGTGAAAAAGTGGATCTGCTTCATGAGAACATCCGGATGCGGTTGGAAGTCGGCATCCAGAATAAAGAGGAATTCACCTTTGGCCACCTTCGTCGCAGCTTCCAAAGCTCCAGCCTTGAAACCACTGCGATCCTGTCGGTGGATACATACGGCGTCAAATCCACGAGATCTCAACTCTTCCGCCTTCTTAAAGCACAATTCTGTTGTACCATCCGTCGAGTCATCCAAGATCTGGATTTCAAGTTTGTCCTTCGGATAATTGAGGTTAGCCACCGACTCAAGCAAACGGTCGACAACATACATCTCATTGAACATGGGTAACTGAACAGTTACCACGGGCAACTCTTCAAACTGAGATTTGGGAAGCGGGATATTGTGAATGTTCTTCCAGTACAGGTATACAATGATCAATCGGTGTAGTCCATATCCAGACATTCCGATGAGAACAATAATGTAGATTGAATACCAAATGAAATCTGATGTCGACATAGAGTCAGTTGTGTCATAAAGTTCTGCGTTCTGTCACTGAGTAACAGATTTGCTTGACGGATGGATTGCATAGGACACCATTGTTAGAGAGTCAAGCCTATTGACATATCCCCAGGTCTGCTAAAATAGCCTATATTACATCTTCATCCCTCTAAAACTTACTTACCATATGAACAAACTTTCTTCTGTAATTCTTCTTGTGACTTTGTTGGCTACTTCAAGTTGGAGTCAGTCTGTTGATGATTCTGAAGCAACAGATAAAGCTCAACCTGCAGTTCCTGAACGTCTACTCGATGAGTCTCACATGAAGGAAGAATTAGGAGTTAATGAATTCACTGCTCCTTCCATTAAGAAGATTTTCGAAGATCTGGAAGGTCTGCCTCCTATCCCTGAAGAAGTGGCTATCCGCAAACGCCCTGAAAAGTTGCCTATCGACCGTTGTTCCTTGGCTCTTGATATGGGCTTCCTCATGGCTGATGGCTTCGTCATCGTCCAATGCGGTAAGATGAATGAAGTCCGCCCTATCGCTCTGGACCTGACTCGCTATGCAAAAGCCATGGGTGCTGGTGAACGTGTGAATCGCCACGCTGCTAGCTTGCTTCAAAATGCCGAAGACGGTGATCTGACCAATTTCAAACAAAACCTTGCTCTGACCCAAAATGATGTGGAACAGGAACTGGCCTCTTTGAGAGACCCAGATATGGCTCACCTCATCGCCTTGGGTGGTTGGATCCGCGCTCTTGATGCAGCAACTGCTGCTCTCGACAAAAAATTCACGGAAGAACAAGCTAAGCTCGTCTGCCAACCTGACGTTCCCGAATACTTCAGCGAAGTCCTCTCTGGTGTAGATCCTGAAATGCGCCGTCGCCGCGACATTAACGGTCTGATCAAATTGCTCGAACGTGTTCAAGAAGAGATGACCCTGAGTCCATCCCAGCCTGAACCTACGCCAGAACTGATCAAGAAGATGCGTGAAACAACTCAAGCGCTGATCTCGACTTCCATTGGTGAAACTAAATAATCACCCCTCATTTTAGCGCCCATGGACTCTCTCCCTGAGAATCCCCATTTGACTGTCTCAGTTACCAAGATTCTTCTGTGCCATTCAGAGCAATCGTCGCGCAGTAATTATAAGCACGTCTTTTTGAGTCTCTCTCTGCTCAACCAAGGAGATTCTCCTGTAAAGCTCTTGGGTAGGAGATGGACTCTAGAGACGGCGGATGGGCACATCCATGTCTTCGAGGAGAATAAAGTGTTCAATTCTCGCCCCGTCATCCAAGCGGGGCAAATCTTCGCCTTTTCCGGAGTGCAACGCTTGTCTCTCCCCGCCACGGTACGTCTCACCATTCTGGGACTCGATGATAACGGTCAGCCCTTCAGAACAAGTACCGTCAAACTGCATGTGACCAAAAATTGTCACATCAGACCAATTGGCGGGTAAAATGTTTGAGCTCACTTAGCTTGGAGCTCGGAGTGGCGCTTCTTCAGGAGGGCGAAGACTGATTCAGGAACATAGCGTCTGACCTGTTCTTCCCAGCCCTCTGGTCCAATAAGCCCCTTGACCATGCTTGATGACAGCTCCGCAATGTCGCGAGGTGGCATCAAAAAGATCGTCAAAACACGAGGCGCCATATCGGCGTTGATGTGCCTCATTACTCGTTCGTATTCGTAGTCGTGAGTCGAGCGTATTCCTCGAATCATGTAGCACGCTCCATTTTCTCTGGCAAAATCGACCAAGAATCTATTGTGGAACTCATCGATCGAGACATTGTCCAGATCTCCTAGCTCTGCACGAAGCATTTCTAGCCTCTCTTCATGAGAGAACGTGTACGTCTTGTCAGGGTTAGTTCCTATCGCAACGATCAAACGATCAAACAAGTGAGCTCCTTGTCTGATCATCCATAAGTGACCATTGGTCAATGGATCAAAACTACCTGCGTAGACAGCTGTTCGTTTCATGCTTCACGGGCTATAGCAATCACTTCGCCGACAACCAAGCATAAAAGAACCTCTAACATCCTCGTCGTTGGCGCAAGTTAGGCTATTTAAGATATAATTGATTCTTCTCCCTAGTTCTTCCCCTTCAGTACGCTTTGCGTTGTCTTGAAGTGCATCTTGGCGACTTTGGGCAACATCTCCTCGCCGTGGACCTCAATGATTTTTTTAGCAGCTGAAATCACTCGCGATGAGGCTCCCAAAGGTAACTCTACCTTCCCTGCCTTTGACGCTGCATCCATCCAATTGACAAAACGCTCGCGTGCCAAAATCGATGCGGCGGCAACAGCTACGTCACTCTCGGCCTTAGTCCGTTGCTCTAGCTTGATACTCAGCTTTCTACTCGCCAAGGCTCTCTTCAGAACGACTTCGTGGGCAAATTGATCGCTCAATGCCCTCGGACAATCGGGAACCTTCTCTAACAATCCTGCGATCACTCGTGTATGTCCCCAGGCCAAAAATGAGTTTAAGTTTTTAAAATGCTCATACAACTCATTGTAGCGTTCAGGTCCTACGCTGACGACCTCATACTCAACACCTTTAGTTTGTTTAATGGCAGCCGCTAATGACCTAATTTTTGCTGAACTTGGTACTAATTTACTATCGCAAACACCAAGTGATATTAATCTCAATGCGCTTTCTTCATCAACATACACTCCTGCAATGACGAGTGGGCCGAAATAATCCCCCTTACCACTTTCATCTATCCCAAAGTGCGGCGTCAATTGTTCGTTCACCTTCCCTCCACTCGAACTTCCGTCCGCTCGTTGCACTCCAAACATGGCCTCTCCGAGAATTTCCGGTTCCAAGGTAAATTCTATCCATTCATCGCGCTTCTTTCCCTGGACAACAAGACGGTTCTTCTTCTCATACACAACAATCGTTATTCCCTCTCCTGCAAAGGAATAACGAGCATAGGGAACAGTGCGTCGTTCCATGGATCGCTCTTCCATCAATTGTTCCAATTTGTCGGCCTGCGTGTCTGTGAGTAGATATGATGATGGATGATCCATACACGGTGATTTATACATCAATAAATCTTCTGATTCCAGTCTCAAAACCAAAAGTATATGTGCTCTCTGATCATCGATTTTCGCACATAGACCAAGAAAAACACTAATTTATCCACAATTTACCCAAGCATTTTCCGTCAATTACTTAAGAAAAGTGCTTTTCTTGTTTTTTTTGAGAGACAAATAGATCAAGTCCGTTTATAGAATCCGCATCGACTCTACTACTACAAGCAGATCAACATTATGGCTAGCACACTAACAAAACGCGACCTTGTCAACAAAATCAGCGCTGATTCTAAATTGACCCAGACAGAAGTGTTTGACGTCATTCAACGTGCTGTTGATATCGTTTCCGAAACATTGGCAAAGGGCGACCGTGTTGTCATCCGCAACTTTGGTACGTTCCATGTTAAGGAAGTGAAGGCAAAGGTTGGCCGCAATCCAAAAAAACCTGGTAAGGACGTACCTATTCCTGCCCGTTCCGTTGTCAAGTTCAAGGTTGGCAAGGATCTGAAGGAAAAAGTAGCAGAACTCTAATTGGAGTTTCTTATCCAATTCATACGGTTAATTCCGTAAACAAGGGTGCCCTTCTTCTCCGGAGGGCACCTTTTTTATTCCTTGGCCCAACTTTTTCTATATCATACTGAGGAAGACAATGCTTCGGCCCCATCAAATACTATCTCTTACCTTGAGCCTGTTGGTGATCCTTTCTGGCTGTGCTACAGAACGCCGTGTCACGACTCACCTCGCTTCAAAGAGAAACGAAGGTGATATCAAGGAACACTATGCCGGGGGCTTTTCGTACAAAAAGGGTGAGGATGGAACGATGCAGGTTGTTTCTGAAAAGCGCAGTTCCTTTGAAGGCTCTCACTTTGATACGGGTGATGGCAAAAACGATTTCTCTAAAAAACAGTATGAGACCAAGTCGTTCGCTAAATCTGTTTCTAACCTGAGAGAGAAGCAATATAGTACTGAGTCTTGGAAAGACAGCTCTAAAAAATCTGACTTGAGTGGCAAGAAGCCTGAATTCATCTCGCGAGCCGCTAACGTTGAACGCAAGGGCTGGTCAGACAGCTCTAAGTCTTTTGCTACGGCTCGCGCTAATGAAGAAAAGGTCGGCGACTGGGATGGTCGAAAGACTTATGAAACGTCGAATTTCGAGCAGGTCACTGAAAAACGTAAGAGCGCCATTCAACCACCTGTCTATACGCTCAAAGAATACCAAATCAAAACAGTGGAAGAAACTCGCGCCATGATGGGGCGTAGCGACTAACCCCTCCCTGTAAATCAAAGCCGTCCTTGAAGGATTTCCTTTCGGACGTTTCTTCCCTTCTTGAGCCAAGCCACAAGGGTTTCTTTGTCTCCCGATTCTAGGGACTTCTTCACTTCATCGAGCAGGCGACTTGCATCATCCAACGCAAGAAGCGATGCGGATGAGTTCTCTAACAAAATCTCAGCCCACATCTCGGGGTTTCCCATAGAAACTCGGGTCGTATCTCTAAACCCCGTTGAAGCAAGCTCTGAACGCTCTAACAACGGCTGTCCATCGGCTCCGGCAACCTGCGCACATAGCGATGCTAAAACATGCGGCACGTGGGAAATCCTCGCCACAGTCTGGTCATGTGTGGTCGCCCCCATCGAAACAACATGAGATCCGACGCTCTCCCAAAACAAGGTGAGCTGTTGCAACAACGCGGAAGAACATTCTTCCTCATTCGTGAGAACAACGGTCGCTCCTCGGAACAAGTTCGGATCGGTATACTCCATCCCCTGCTTCTCTGATCCAGCCATAGGATGAGATCCGATGAAGGCCACGTTATTGCGACTGAGAAATGCCCCCACATGTCGGTGGACGGACTCCTTCACGGAACCAACGTCAGTCACCAATGCCTCTCTAAGGAGATCGAGATCTACCTTTTCGAGTAAAGAAGTCATCACCCCCACAGGTGTCGCCAACACGACAAGATCTGAGCCTTTGATAGCCTCATTGAGGTCTGTCGTATAAAGGTCGGCTGCTTGCATCTTTTGCGCAACCTGCAATGGTGCCTCGCGCCGCCCCCACAGATGGACGTTGAGGCTAGGCGTAAAGGCCTTGATGGCTCGCGCTAAAGAGCCTCCTAATAATCCAGGACCAATAATTGCAACAGTCTGAATATGAATCGAATCAATCATTCTGTTTAGCTCAAAGATCTGGAAATAGACAACAAGAAGATGTCACCAAAAGACCTATCTCCTTGTTAGGACGGATAGCTTGCCACTATCAAGGAACGCGGAAGAGTTTCTTCTCGCTCTTGGGGAAGTTGGTGTCGAGAAGGACCTTACCAGATTCCCAACGTGTACCGTCTTTACGTTGAATGCTCACACGTTTGCTTGAATCGTAGGGACTCAAAACGATGTTAGGATCGCTCGTAGGCCAAGCCGTTGGAATGTTGTCTTGGACGGAAGACGATGCCGTTGAATCAGTCGAGCTCAATGAGGAAAGTCCCGAAAGGCTCGAACTTGAAGTATTCGTTCTCGTCAAATTAGAAATACCTGTCGAACGAGGTGTGACACTATTTTGTGGCGTCACAGAAATCCCTGCCTGATTCAGATCATTGGCAATATTGCCACGACCAGGATTCAACTGAGGCGTCTGAACAGTGTTGTTCGTTGCTCCCAACGTGGAGCTATCTTGAATCTGATTCAAGAGGTCTGATCCCGACTGAGATGATTGCTCCGTCTCTTGAGGAACATAAGTACCACCATATCCTGGCAAAGGCATTTCGTTGACCCGATCACTTGTTATCGTTTCACATGAAACAAACATGAGCGGGCAAAGAACCAAAAGAGTCTTTAAATGCCAAGCAGTCTTCATATTGAGAATTTGGTGTGTAGTGGGAGATAGCCTATCGACATCTCATTAGGCTGTCAATGCCATTCGCCTGCCGTTGCCATGGCTATAACTTGGCTCGCTGATACGCCTTCTTCTCTCAGAGTCCGCACGGCTAAACTGTTGTTCCTCTTTGCTAGTCGAACCCCATGATCATCGCAAACAAGTCGGTGATGATACCACACGGGAACCGGTAAGCCTAAAAGGGCTTGTAACGTACGATGTATCCCCGTCGACTCAAACAGGTCTTCTCCTCGCGTCACATGAGTCACTTGCTGGAAAGCATCGTCTATCACAACTGACAAGTGATAACTCGTCAGACAATCTTTCCTGCCCAAAATGACGTCCCCAAGCGTGGAGGGGTCACAGACTTGCCGACCAAATCGAAGATCCTCCCACTCCAAGACTCCTGTTAATTCCTTCGCTTTTCGGCAATCCAACCTCCATGCATGCGGGCGCCCAGCTTGAATCATCTCCTGTCGGTACTCCTCGGGTAGCTCTCGACATGTCCCGGGATAGGGGTCAACACGTTCTCCTTGGGGAGCTCGACCAATCCGTTCGATTTCTTCGGCAATCTGACGTCTCGTGCAAAAACAAGGGTAAACAACGCCCAACTCCTTGAGTCGTTCAAGCGCCTGTTCATAAACACTCATCCTCTGAGATTGAACCAGGACGTCTCCGTCAAAATGAATCCCCAACCAACTGAGATCTTCTTGAATCTTCTCCATCCAGATTGGCTTGCAACGCACCGTATCAATATCTTCCATCCTCAATAAACACTCCCCACCTAATTTATCTGCAAGGTGTCGTGCCTCTAAAGCCGCAAGCACATGCCCCAAATGCAATAGCCCACTTGGACTAGGGGCAAACCTTGTTTTTGGGGATGATGGCGTCATAGGAATATGATGATGGCAAATCATCGCCATCGTCAATCAAATGTCCGCATGAACGGAACATCAGCTTGAAGCATCCCTGTTCTTCTCTTATGACTCGGGAAGCACCATTTCCTCCTATGTTCCTTGCCGCTGTCTACATTATTATCGGTTGCCTACTTATTGGGCTTGGTTTCGTAGGTTGTGTTCTTCCCATCATCCCCTCTTCCCCTCTCGTCTTATCCGGTTGCATTTTCCTTTGGCTTGTCTCTGGAGAGCCTCAAGCTTGGTGGATCTGGCTCATCTTAGCCCTACTCATGCTTCTTGCCCTCCTAGGTGATCAAATATGCAGTGCCTTCGGCGCTAAGAAATTTGGCGGCACGAAAGCAGGCATCATTGGAAGTTGCATCGGTTTAGTGATCGGAAGTCTTTGCATTCCTATCCCGTTAGGACTACTCATCGGCCCATTTCTCGGAGCTGTCGTGGGAGAAGTCATTGGTGGACGGAAGGAGCTGATGGCTAGCTGCCAATCGGGCATCGGCGCCTTGCTCGGTATGCTCGCAGGAATCATCTTCAAGCTAGTCGTCTGCCTAGCGATGCTATTCCTGTTTCTCTTCACGAGTTACTGTTGACCCATCGCCTCCAGCTTGCCTACTCACTCTCCACTCTCTTCAAAGTGAAGAGTCGGAAATTCTGCGATAGCAATAGGATGGCGTCTCCCATTCACTCGATGTGAGTGAGGATCCGTAACAATAGGGTATCGAGCATGAACCCCATCCAAATACTCTTTCAATTTCCCGGCTAGAATCGTCAAAATATTCTTATTCTCCGGAGTCGGATCAATGGCCAAATTGGTGCTCTCAGAGGGATCCACACTCAGGTTGAACAACTGCCATTCATCACTACTTGTCTCTGAATAGTGATCGAAATAGCTGTAAATGAGTTTCCACTTTCCTATTCTCAATGATGAATAGAATCGTGCATGGGGATGAGAATGGGGAAAATGTTGAACAATCCACTGAGGACGAATCAGGCTCTTGCTGTCATCAGTCTTCCCTGCTCCATTGACGGCTTGCGTGGTGCGCGCTTCTTCTAGCAAAGGAACAAGGTCGTACCCGTCAATTCTTGTGTAAATCGTCGATTTGACGAGGCGAGCAAAGGTGGGGAACAAATCCCATATAGCAACAATACGGGACTCTCTCGTTCCAGGTGTAATGGGGCATACCGCCTGAATCGCCGATTTGGCATCTGGCTTCGCCCATGACATGAGAAGAGGAATTCTCGTCCCTCCCTCATACCGAGAAGCTACCAAACCTCTCAATGGTGCTGATGGGCCAACAACCTCAGAACAAGCCACATTCCCATAGGGGAAATCCACAACGGGAGCATTACTGCCAGATGTAGAACAGAACACGACAAGCGTGCGTTCGGCCACCCCTAACTGAGCTAATTGATCGAGAACTACCCCTACGGCGCGGTCAATATCTGACACGACCTGATTATACTCGTCGATAGACCGCCTTTCGGAAAAGGCCACTAATTGGTCAAACGACAAACAGGCAAAAAATGGGATCTTCCCTTTCGTCTCATCAGCCAGTCTTTTGACAAATCCCTGGGTCTGTTCCAACACCGTTTCAGAAGCACCACTGTCGTCTACTTCTGCGATGAATGGATCGTAGATATTGCGATCCGATGGATATGATTTGGGCAGAGGGCAGGCTTTCCCTGAAAAAATCGTCAAATATCCAACCTTCTTTAATGACTTGGAAAATTCTTCCAGATTAGGGATCTCTTCCGCCTGCAACGGCTCTGGAGAGCAAAGACTGGGTACATCGAGTTCTTCAAAATCGACATCATCCGTCAGTCCATGACATACAGGAGCGAGACCAGTTAACAAAGAAACTCGTCCAGCCAAACGCCCTGGAGCAGAATATGCATTGGAAAAACGAACCCCTTGTTCAGCTAACTTGGCTAAGTTGGGCGTCGCAGGACTTGGTTCTCGGGGTGGGACTTCTTCCCCACTTGAGCGCTCTAGGAAAGCAACATTTGTGTCCTGGCATCCTAAATTATCGACTGCAATAACTACAATATTGGGCGTTTTCCTATGCTTCTGGATCGCTAACCCTACAGCAGCTAACCCAGCTGACGCTAATATTGCGGGAAAGGCAAAGTTCGATAGTTTCCTAGACATAAAATCCTATGTATGACCCACATCCGACAATATTTACTCCAGTAGTTAATCCTGCCGATGTTCAACTACGTTCTTACTTGATTTCCTCTCCGTTGTCGAGAAATCCCCATTCCATACCTTCATCCTTTGCTTATCAACGTTAAACGGCAATCCATTCTACGCCTAAACAAAATACCGTCTAACTCCGTCTCCTCGCCGGATGAGTAACTACATTTGCCTAGTCCTGTATATCAGTGATTGCTTTTTAGGTGGTAATTATGCACTCTTCCTATATGGAAACATCATCATTTTCCGACTGTTTGGAACGCTTAGGTGCGGACAAAGGATTGATCATGCAGCTTGGTACTGAAAAAGCCAAGATCTCTCTCAAGGCTCTTGATACACCAGCTCCTCAAGGGAAGTTGATTCTTGTTTCTGCAATCACTCCTACTCCATCTGGCGAAGGCAAAACGACAATCTCCGTCGGCCTCGCTCAAGGTCTGCAAGCTATTGGCAAGAAAGTTTGCTTGGCTCTCCGCCAACCATCAATGGGTCCTGTCTTTGGCCGTAAAGGTGGCGCCACGGGTGGCGGACGTAGCTCCGTGATCCCCACGGAAGAAATCAACATGCACTTCACGGGTGACTTCCATGCCATTACTTCCGCCCACAACCTCATCAGCGCTGTTCTGGATAACGCTATGTTCTTCAGAACCATCAACATTGATGAACGCAAAGTGACTTGGAAGCGCGTCATGGATATGAATGACCGTGCTCTCCGTTCCATCGTCGTTGGCCTGAACAAGCAAGGCTTCCCTCGTGAAACCTCTTTCGACATCACCCCGGCCTCTGAAATCATGGCTTGTATCACACTTGCCACGTCCTACAAGGACTTGGAGGCTAGAATCAATCGTATCATCCTTGGCTTCACTTCTGACAACCAACCTGTGTATGTCAGCGAATTGGGTATCACGGGTGCTGTCCTGGCTCTCTTGAAGGACGCCCTCATGCCTAACATCGTCCGCTCGGTCGAAGGTGTCCCCTGCTTCCTCCACGGTGGCCCATTCGCCAATATCGCCCATGGATGTAACTCCGTTTTAGCTACGCGCATGGCTCTCCACTACGGCGACTACGCTGTAACAGAAGCTGGATTCGCCTTCGATCTGGGTGCTGAAAAATTCTTGGATATCAAGTGCCGTCAATCGGGATTGGCTCCAGATGCCATCGTTATCGTAGCCACAGCTCGTGCTCTGAAAATGCACGGTGGCACAGCTCTGGAAGACCTCAAGACGCCTGACGTCAATGCATTGAAAGCAGGGTTGGAAAACCTTGCTGCTCACTTGGATGCAGCCGCTAACTATCACCGTCCTGTCGTTGTCGCCATCAACCGCTTTGCTGACGATGACAATGACGAACTCCAAGCTATCCGCGATTTCTGCGCAACTCGCAACGTCTCCTGCGCAGTGGCTGACATTTTCGTCAAGGGTGGCGAAGGCGGTATTGAACTTGCTGAAAAGGTCGTTGAAGCCTGTAACCAAGCTAGCCCTCCATTTGCTCCTCTCTACGGCGATGACCTTCCTCTCGAAGAAAAGATCAAGACGATTGCCACCAAGATTTACGGCGCTTCGGGCGTTGACTACACGCCTGCTGCTCGCAAGAAACTCGCTCTTTTTGAGTCCTGCGGTTTGACAAACCTCCCCGTTTGCATGGCTAAGACTCAAAACTCGCTCTCTGACAATGGTAAGCTGAGAGGTCGCCCCACCAATTTCAGAATCACCGTCCGTGACTTTGAAATCGCTAACGGCGCCGGATTCATCGTTGCCCTTTGTGGCGAAATCATGCGCATGCCTGCACTTCCCAAGGTGCCAAACGCATGCAGTATCTTCGTTGATGAGGATGGTCACATCCACGGTGTTTGATTCTCACTCTAACACATCATCTCGATGAAAATTGCAGTTCTGGGAGCTGGTGCTCTCGGGTGTTACTACGGGGCTCGCTTGGCTGAAGCGGGCCACGAAGTCCACCTCATCATGCGCTCGGATTTTGAGGCCGTCAAAAAGGGCGGCCTCCACATCACGAGTATTCATGGTGACATCAACATTGACCATCCCATCGTTGCTAAGCAAACAGCCGATGTCGGTCCCGTTGATCTTGTCATTGTCGCCTGGAAGACCATTTCTAATGACCTTTTCGCGACAACTCTCCCTCCTCTCATCGCGCCATCAACTCGCGTCGTCACTCTCCAAAACGGGATGGGCAACGCAGAAGCTATTTCTTCTGTAGTCAGCCCTGATCGCATTTGGGTGGGGCTCTGCTTCATCTGTGCCATGCGCACGGCTCCTGGCCAGATCTCTCACCTCGAAGGCGATAATATCCAGTTTGCTCCTTTTGTCCCTTCCCCTGAAGGCTCGAAGGGCGCTCAAGAACTCGCTGAGATTTTCTCTCACGCGGGCATTGATACCAAAGTCTTTGATGACGCTGAGAAAATCCAATGGTTTAAGCTCGTTTGGAACATTCCGTTCAACGGTCTTTGCCTCGCTAAAGGCGGTATCTCCATCGGAGAGCTTTATAAGTCTCCCGATGAAGTTGAACGTGCGAGACGGATTATGACTGAAGTTGTGGCGTCTGCTGAAGCTCGTGGCTACCACATGCCACCAACTCTCGTTGATTTCCACATGAAACGAACGGAAAGTATGTCCGGTTTCACTCCTTCCAGTGCTGTGGATTTCAATCTTGGCCGTCCTATAGAATATCAGGCGATCTGGGGTGTCCCCATTTCCAAAGCGAGACTCGCTGGCGCCTCTATTCCTGAATGGGAACGCCTTGACCGGGAAATCAGAGCTCGCTTGGGAATGCCTGAATCCGAGTCTCTTTAATCCCTTTCTATGTTCAAGCGAGTTCTCGTCTCTCTAATCGCTCTTTCTCTGTTTGGGTTAGCAATGACCCCGTGGAAACGATTGATAACCCAACAGGAATTGCGACAGGACTTACTCCCAACTGAGTCCCTTGAAGGTCAGAACTCGCTGAACCAACAACTCGCGTTCGTTTCCCTTGGCGGTCTTCGCTCGCTAGTCGCCGCCTTCCTCAGTCTGGAGGCCTTTGAATGCTTCCGCAATAGCGACTGGCCGACGCTTGAAAAGCGCTATCACCAAATTGTCACCTTATCCCCCCACAACGTCTTCTATTGGGATACGGGGGCTTGGCACCTTGCTTATAATGCCGCTTCCGATGCTCTTGACCAGGAGCAGCTTCCCCTCGGCGAACGCAGGCAAATCTATAAGAACTACATCGATAAGGGGAAAGCCTTCCTCCTCCAAGGAGTACATCAAAATCCTTCCGATTGGGTCGTCCTATCGAGACTAGGAAATTTGCTCAGTGACCCAAGGCGTTACCCGAACTATGAGGAGGCACGGGCCGCATATCAAAAAGCTCGCCAACTCGGTGGGCCTAACATCATTGCTAGGCAAGAATTCTACAGCCTAGCGAGAATCCCATCTAAAGCAAAAGAGGCTTGGCAACTTGGCCGCCAACTCTACCAAGATCCTAGCAATCGTATGCCTAGTTTGGCCACAACGCTCTTTGCCCTAGAAAACCGTCTCAATCTCCCTGAAAGCCAACGCATTCCCTTCCGTGAGCTCTTCCCTTCGGATAAACTTGCTCGATCTGCCATGCTTAAGCAACTATCCAATGGCCTCAACTATCCGACGGACGGACTCCGCGAAGCTTTAGAAAAATTACCTGACAACTGACCCTCCCTGAAGTGGGAAACTCGTTTTCATACTTGGCAAGTACAACGGCAAAAACTATACAGAGGAAAGTGATATTATGAGTCGATTTGCGATCATCAGCGACATTCATGCGAACAAGGAAGCCCTAGAGACTGTCCTGAGAGACATCGAATTTATGCAGTGTAGCCAAATTGTATGTTTGGGCGATGTTGTCGGTTACAATGCAAGTCCTGTTGAGTGCTTAGAGACGATCAAATCTCTCAATTGCCCCATTGTCCGTGGCAATCATGATGAAGAAGCAGCTTCTGATAGCAATCCCGATAAGATGAATCCCATTGCCTACAGTGCGCTCATGTGGACTCGTCAGCAGCTTTCTCCCGAACAAAAAGAATGGCTGAGCAAACTCCGTTTGGTCAGATCTGTCCCTCCATTTACGATCGTCCATTCCACGCTCGATCAACCTTCCTTGTGGCATTACATCATCAACAACTACGACGCCGCCTCTAACTTCAACTTCCAGTTCTCCACCATCTGCTTCCATGGTCATACCCATGTCCCCAAAATCTTCTCTAACGAAAATGGTGGCGCCACGGAATACGCTCCCAGTGACTTCTGCCCGCAGCCTGGTGTGAAATATTTTGTCAATGTAGGCTCTGTCGGCCAGCCTCGCAATGGCGACCCTCGCGCCTGTTATTGCGTCTTCGACACTGACCAAAATGCCATCTATTTTAGACGCTTGGAATACGATATCCAATTGACCTGCAAACGCATTGTTGATGCAGGACTTCCTGTGGCACTAGCTGAACGTCTGACTCAGGGTCTCTAAGTCACAATGTCGCTACCTTTCCTCGATCACATCCCTTTCCCTCTTTTTTTGGCTCCAATGGCTGGAGTCACGGATCCCGTTTTCCGTTCTCTCTGCAAACAACTGGGCGCCGATGTCATGGTGACGGAATTCGTCTCCGCTGATGGGGTCGTTCAGTGCTGGGAACGCAATAAACGTTATACGGAGTTCTCTGACGATCACAGACCCATTGGCATTCAAATCTTCGGGGCAAACCCTGCCCACATGGCGGAGGCCTCGCGTATCATCGTCAATGAACTCAATCCCGACTTCATTGATATCAACTACGGCTGCCCTGTTCCCAAAGTCGTCGGGAAAAATGGCGGTTCCTCGTTACTTCGCGATCTCCCTCTCTTGGCTCTCACGGCCAAACACGTCATCCAAGCCGTCGGTGATCAACTCCCTGTCACCGCAAAAATCAGAATAGGTTGGGATGAGCACTCCATCTGTGCCAAGGAGGTTTGCCACCTGCTCGAAGCTGAGGGTATTTCCATGATCACCATCCATGGAAGAACTCGCGCCCAACAATATGGCGGAGTCGCCAATTGGGATCTCATCAACGAATGCGCCCAATCTATCAACGTCCCTGTCATTGGGAACGGGGATATCAGGTCCGCCCTGGATATCGAACGCATCAAAACGTCGACTTCCGTTCGCGGTGTCATGATTGGTCGCGCCGCTATGGAAAATCCTTGGATCTTTGCCCAAGCAAAACATTACCTCTCGTCGGGCGTTCACCTTCCTCCTCCCTCTCCCCAACAAAAATGGGAGTTCATCATCAACCATGCACGACTCGCTCTCGAGTCGGGACGGTACGGCGACGAAGCTCATACCATGAAGTTCATGCGCACTCGCCTCGTTGCCTACAGCAAAGGATTCCCGGGAGCCAAGGAACTGAGATCTAAGATCGTCAAAATCACCTCAATTGCCATGCTTGAGGACCTCGCTCAAGCAACGATCTCTTCTCTCGATGCCTCTACGAAATAAAAAAAGCTAATTTCGTGGATCAGAGTGCCTCCTTCGGTTGACTTCCCCTCCCTATGCTGTCATAAAATAGGAGTCCATTGAATACGGCACGTGTCATGCCGTTTCGGAAAAACTTTAGCCATCTCGTAACGTGTACTCCAACGAATCCTACCTGATTGATCTGTTGACAGAAGCCGGGTACCTCAACTCGGAAATCATTCAATATGCGAAAGGCCAACGTTCGGGCAATGAAACTCTGATTGAGGCTCTTATTCGTCTTCAATACTTAACAGAGGATTACATTGCTCAGGTCTGCGCCAATAGTGCTGCCATGGATGTCGTGGATCTGGCAAACATGGCTCTCACGCCTGAAATCATCGCTCTTGTCCCTGCTGAAACAGCTCGTCGATTCAAGGTGGTACCCTTCCAAGATGATGGCTTTTCTATCCATGTCGCTCTCGCTGACCCTCTCAATTTTGAAACGATCGACACTCTGCCTTCCCTCCTGAAGCGAGATGTTGTCACCCACGTCGCAACCGCCTCGTCTATCCAAAAAGCTCTGGATACCTATTATCCTGAACAACCTGCTGAAACGGCCAATTCTTCTGAAGGCTTTGTCATGGACGGTGAAGACGGTGATGCTCCTATCATCCGCCTTGTCCAACAAATGCTCAATGATGCCTACAAAATGCGGGCATCTGATATTCATATCGAGCCCATGGAGGATCGCTTGCGCATCAGATTCCGCGTCGATGGCAAGTTGGTGGAAGTCGCCACCTATCCCAAAAAGTTGCTCAGTCCCATCATTGCTCGTATCAAGGTGATGAGTACAACCATGAGCATTGCTGAAAAACGTCTTCCTCAGGACGGCCGTATTCAAGCAGTCGTGGGTAACGGTAACCACATTGACCTCCGTGTCTCTTCTGTCCCTAGCAACCACGGTGAAAGTATCGTCATGCGTATCTTGGATAAGTCCGCCCTCGTGCTCGGCTTACCTCAGCTCGGCTTCTTCTCCGATGACGAATCTACCTTTGACCGACTGATCACCCTGCCGGATGGCATCATTCTTGTAACCGGTCCTACGGGGTCTGGTAAAACGACGACGCTGTACGCGTGTCTTAACCACATCAACCGCCCGGACAAAAAGATCATCACGGTGGAAGACCCTGTCGAATACGAACTCTCTGGGATCAACCAGGTGATGGTGAAAGCGGACATTGGCATGACGTTCGCCGCCGCACTCCGTGCTATGTTGCGTCAGGCTCCCAACATCATCATGATCGGGGAAATTCGTGACCTGGAAACGGCTAGTATTGCTATTAACGCTTCCCTGACAGGTCACTTGGTCTTCTCGACCCTCCACACGAATGATGCTCCTAGTGCGGTCGCTCGTTTGGCTGATATGGGCATCAAACAGTTCCTCATCGCTTCCTCTGTCCGCGCCATCATGGCTCAGCGCCTTGTCAGAAAACTTTGCGATAACTGTAAGGTCGACGGCACTCTCACTGAACGCCAAGCTCAAGTCCTCAATATCGACATGGCCCGTCTCGTCCCTGGACAAATCAAAGGCCCATGTGGATGTGACCGCTGCCGTGGTAAGGGCTTCAAAGGTCGTATGGGCCTCTTCGAAATCTTTGAAATCGATGATGAAGTCCGCAACATGATCAATGAGAACCTGACGACTCCGCAACTGAGACGCCGTGCCCGTGAATTAGGCATGAGAACTCTCCGTGAAGACGGCGTCCGCAAAGTCCTGGCAGGTCTCACATCTGCTGATGAAGTATTCAATGTCACCATGGGTGACGCCAACTAAAGGCTAAGAGACATACCGCTAATCTGATTTTCCATTATGGACACTAACCTGACTCTGGATCTTTTCATCTCACGTGGCCTTGTTGACCGTAACCTCGCTCGTGATATTAAGGAAGAAATGAGCAATAGTGGGAAGGAACTCCCTGAAGTGCTCGCCAACTTCGGTATCATTGGCAACAAAGATGAAATCTGGAACGTAATTGCTAATGACCTGGGGGTCGAATGCATCTCCTTGGACAACTTTGTCCCTGATCCCAATATCCTTAACCAACTCCCTGCAACGCTCGTCCGCCTCCATGGCGCCCTCCCTGTGCGTGTAGCTCCCGAAGGCATCTACGTCTGCTTGGTGGATCCTCTGAATCCCCAAACCGTTGAAGACCTTCGCTTTGCCGTGGGCAAAGATATTCACCTGGTCGTGGCTCCTGATTACCAGGTGCAAAGCCGCATCAATGAATATTACGGTGGCGAATCCGCTGCCATGAGTGACCTGATGGGGGAACTGGGCCGTATGGAAACGGACTCGTCCGACGGTACGGATGAAGCCAATGCCGCCCCTATCATCAAGTTCGTGGATTTGGTCCTCACTCAAGCTATCAAAGAAAAAGCTTCTGACATTCACTTCGAACCTTTCGAAAAAGAGTTCAAAATCAGATACCGCGTCGATGGTGCTCTGCTTGAAATGCAGCCTCCGCCCGTCCACTTGGCCGTCCCTGTCATCTCCCGTGTCAAGGTCATGGCTAATATGAACATTGCCGAACGCCGTGTCCCTCAGGACGGCCGTATCGTGAAGAAGGTCGGCGATCACTCGGTGGATATGCGTGTTTCTTCCCTGCCTACCCAATACGGTGAATCTGTCGTGCTTCGTATTCTTGATAGATCTTCTGTCAACCTGAGCCTCGACAACTTGGGTCTCCCCTCTCACATCCATAATTACATCCTAGAAACCGTTAACAAACCTAACGGAATCTTCATTGTAACGGGTCCCACGGGTGCTGGTAAAACGACGACTCTTTATGCAGCTCTTCGCGAAGTCAACACCATTGATGCTAAAGTCCTAACCGCTGAAGACCCTGTCGAATACGACATCGACGGCATCGTCCAGATCCCTGTCAATGAAGCCATTGGCATGGACTTCCCGATGATCCTCCGCGCCTTCCTTCGTCAGGACCCTGACCGCATCATGGTGGGGGAAATGCGTGATATGGAAACCGCCCAGATTGCTATTCAGGCTTCCCTCACGGGTCACTTGGTTCTTTCCACGCTCCACACAAACGACTCCGCTGGCGCGGTCACTCGTCTCGTCGACATGGGATGCGAACCGTTCCTCGTCGCTGCCTCCCTGGAAGGTGTCCTCGCTCAACGTCTCGTCAGAACAATTTGCCCTGACTGTAAGATGCCTTATGAGCCTTCGGCCACCGTTCTGAGCCAACTCGGCGTCTCCCCATATGAATTAGGGGACAAGAGATTCTACACCGGCCAAGGATGTGACCGCTGCTCTCACTCTGGCTACAAGGGCCGAAAAGGTATTTATGAACTTCTCGATATTAATGACACCCTCCGAGACATGATCACCGAACGTGCTCCTAGTGTGGTCATTAAACAAAAAGCTATAGAAATGGGCATGAGTACTCTCCGCGAAGACGGCCTCCGCAATATTTATGAAGGTCGCACGACGATCGAAGAAGTGCTTAAATATACCTAATCAAGTTTTTGTCTGGATTTTCAAATTCTTTCCATACAATTTTAATTCTACGAAACACACCTAGCTATGGCCAAATACCAATACTCCGCTCTCGATCACAAGGGCGAAATGAAAACAGGAAGCGTCGAAGCTGCTTCTGAGGCAGAAGCCTTGGAACAAATTCGAGGCGCCGGCCTTTACCCAACTGAAATCGTCGAGGCTGGGAAAGGTAAACTCCAAAATGCCCCCAAAAAGAAGAAGTCCAAATCTCAAGGTAATGATGGAGGCAAAAAAGGTAAGACGGGAGGTAAGATTAAGACGAAGGTTTTAATGATCTTCACCCGTCAGTTAGCAACCCTTATTGACGCAGGTCTCCCCCTTCTCCAGAGTCTCACGGTTCTTGGTAAACAAGAAGCCAACCCCACCCTCCGTGCTACCATCAATGCCTTGGGTGATGCCGTCCAAGGCGGCGCTACCTTCTCTGAAGGTCTTGCCCAACACCCCAAAATCTTCAACAAGTTGTTCGTCAACATGGTGAAGGCCGGTGAACTCGGTGGTGTGCTTGAAGTGGTCCTCAACCGTCTGGCTGAATACCAAGAAAAAGCTCAAAAACTGAAGAGCAAGATCGTATCGGCAATGGTCTATCCTACCATTGTTCTTTGCATCGCTGTCGGTATCTTGGTCTTCTTGCTCTTGGTCATCGTTCCTAAGTTCAAAGCCATGTTCGCTGACATGGGAACGGACCTCCCAGCTATCTCTCAAATCGTCTTTGGCGCCAGTGACTGGTTCTTCCAACCTACCTTCTTCGTGCCTAACGCTGTCTGGTGCTTGGCTGTCATCGTCGCTATTGTGATCGCCTACAAGACGGCTGCTAAAACTCCTGCCGGTCGCCGGAAAATCGATGAGATCATCCTCAATATGCCTCTCATCGGCCCTGTCCAACGCCGTAGTGCTGTGGCTCGCTTCTCTCGTACCCTCGGTACATTGGTCACCTCTGGTGTGCCTATCCTCCAAGCTCTCAACATCACCAAGGAAACGGCTGGCAACGCCATCGTGGCTGACGCTATTGAACAGGTCTACAACTCTGTTAAGGAAGGTGAATCCATCGTCACCCCAATGAGTGCCTCTCACATCTTCCCTCCTATGGTTATCTCCATGGTCGACGTCGGTGAAGAAACTGGCCAGCTCCCTGAAATGTTGCTCAAGGTCGCTGACGTGTACGATGAAGAAGTTGATAACGCTGTGGGCGCCATGACTTCCATGATGGAACCTCTCATGATCGTCTTCCTCGCTGTTGTCGTCGGTGGCATCGTCTTCGCTATGTTCCTGCCTCTCCTCCAGGTCATCGAAAACATGGGCTAAACCCCATCTCCCCGTTAGATCCTCTAATCATGAAAGTGACTACTTCAGCACTGAAACCTCAGTTAGGATTCTCCCTAATTGAAATCATGGCAGTGATGTTCATCATTGTCATCCTGCTGACTTTTGTTGTTGGTGCTTTCGGTTGGGTTGAAACAAGCAAACGCGAACGTACGGCTCAAGTCTTTGTCCAACGTATCTCCACCGGTATCGAGGAGTTCCGCATGGACAATGGCTTCTACCCTGATGGCGATGGCTCTGAAACCAGTACCAACGCTGTCTATCAAGCTTTGATGGGCGACTATAATGACGATGGCCTTCCTGACAAAGATCCCAAAACGGGCGTCCGCAACCATGTCTATGTCGAAGAAATTAACCCGTCTCAACAAAGCAAGTCTGAACCCAACGTCAGCAAGTATAAGAAAAAATTCTGTCTGATCGACCCCTGGGGTACTCCTTACCGTTACCGCCTTGGCTTCCAAGAACGCTCTAAAGACGGCAAAGGCGACTACGGCAAAGGTCAAAACCCTGACTTTGACTTCTGGTCTCTCGGCCAAGACGGCAAGGGAAATCTTGAAGACAATAAGCTCGGTGTTAATTCTGACAACATCGGAAATATGTAACCCTTACTCATTTCCCTGTCTAAAAA
>CAYNVM010000016.1:0-26107 GCA_964400645.1 uncultured Akkermansia sp.
TAGGAACTTGTAAATTGAGCTTTGTGGTAGGGATATAAAAAGTTTCGATTCGACATTTTGAAGAATTGAGAAAATTGCATAGTTGCAATATACAGATAGTAAAAGAGTTAACTAAATGTTTGTGCCCCAAAAGATGGGGTGGTGTTGAGGGAGTGAATCAGAATTGATATTGACAAGTATGGGGAGAAAGTATACTTGAAACACGACTACTCCGCTAAAGTTACTAAAAATATAAAAGAAGAACGAAAGGCGAGCTATGCGAACATACACATCGATTTCAGAGTTGGTAGGGAACACTCCATTATTGGAGCCAGTGAATTACAAGAAGGCCAAGGGGGTGAATACATCCTTGTTGCTCAAGTTGGAGCATTTGAATCCGGCTGGTAGCGTGAAGGATAGAATTGCTAAGGCCATGATCAATGCTGCAGAAGCAAGTGGTCAGTTGAAGCCCGGCTCAGTGATTATTGAGCCAACGAGTGGTAATACAGGGATTGGGTTGGCATCGATTGCCGCCTCCAGAGGTTACCGAGTGATTTTGACGATGCCTGAGAACATGAGCGTGGAACGACGCAACATTTTGAAGGCTTATGGGGCAGATATCGTTTTGACCGAAGCGAGCAAGGGGATGAAGGGCGCCATTGCAAAGGCACAGGACTTGGCCGCCACGACGCCAGGAAGTTTCATCCCAAGCCAGTTTACGAATCCAGTGAATCCTCAAGCTCACTACGAGACGACAGGTCGCGAGATTTGGAACGACACCGACGGTAAGGTTGACATTGTCGTAGCAGGTGTAGGAACAGGTGGTACGATTACGGGGATTGGCAAATACCTCAAGGAACAGAAGCCTGAGGTGAAGTTGGTTGCCGTTGAACCAGCAGATTCTCCCGTGTTGTCCGCAGGACATGCCGGCAGTCACAAGATTCAAGGTATTGGCGCAGGGTTCATTCCTAAGACGCTTGATACAGAAATCTATGACGAAGTGATTACCGTAACGAACGATGATGCATTTGCAACATCCCGTGAACTGGGCATTCGTGAAGGGGTTTTGACAGGGATTTCCAGTGGTGCTGCTTTGTATGCGGCAACAGAAGTTGCCAAGCGCCCAGAGAATGCAGGGAAGACGATTGTGGTGGTACTTCCTGATTCAGCGGACAGATACTATTCGACTCCGCTCTTTGGTTAAAGAGAAAGAGACGTTTACCTGAAGCGTTTATATCAAACAGATCCTATGGCCGAGTCAAATTCAAGCCCATCCGCAACCGATATTCTGAAGCAGGCTGCTACTGAATATGCAGGCAGAATTGTGTTTGCCACATCATTTGGAGCAGAAGATCAGGTGCTCACGCATTTGATTGCAAAGAATGGAATCGATATCCCTTTAGCGACGTTAGACACAGGGCGCTTATTCCCCGAGACCTATGACCTATGGGCTAAGACGGAAGAGGTTTATGGGCTAAAAATTACCCCATTTTTCCCAGACGCAAAGGAAGTAGAAGAACTGGTAGCCTCCCGTGGAATCAATTTATTCCGAAAGAGCATTGATGATCGCCACGCATGTTGCCAAGTGCGCAAACTGGCTCCTCTTCATCGCTTGTTGCAAGGTCGGGAAGCATGGGTATGTGGACTTCGCAGTGCACAATCAGTGACGCGCGTCGATTTGAAGCCCATTGAACGAGACGAGGCCAATGGATTGATCAAGGTTAGTCCTTTAGCCGACTGGACTGAAGAGGAAGTGTGGCGCTTTATCAAAGCCTACGAAGTACCTTACAACGAACTTCACGACCACGCCTATCCTAGCATTGGATGCGCATGCTGTACGCGAGCCATTAAGAGGACTGAAGAAACCAGAGATGGTCGCTGGTGGTGGGAAGCTAAAGAACAAAGAGAATGCGGGCTACACAAACGCCCAAGACACTAAAATCAACAAAGTTACAACATGGATAATTACAGACTTAGTCAGCTCCGTCAGTTGGAAGCGGAGAGTATTCACATCTTCCGAGATGCGGTGAGCCAATTTGACAACCCTATTTTGTTGTATTCCATTGGGAAAGACTCATCCGTCCTCGTACACTTGGCACAGAAAGCCTTTTACCCAGGGCGTTTGCCATTCAAATTGTTGCACATTGACTCGACCTTCAAGTTTAAGGAAATGATTGCCTTCCGCGATCGTTTTGCGAAGGAGAACGACCTCGACTTGTTGGTCCACAGCAACCAAGAAGGGATTGCCAATGGGGTGACTCCATTCAGTTGCGGAAGTCGTAAGTATACCGACATCATGAAGACGCAGGCACTTTTGCAGGCTCTCAATGCAGGTAAGTACGATGCCGTATTTGGTGGTGCACGTCGTGACGAAGAAAAGTCCCGTGCTAAGGAACGTATTTTCTCCTTCCGAGATAAGTTCAACCAATGGGATCCTAAGAACCAGCGTCCAGAATTGTGGAACATCTACAACGGTAAGATCAACCAAGGTGAAAGTGTCCGAATTTTCCCATTGTCCAACTGGACAGAATTGGACATTTGGCAATACATCCGCTTGGAAAAGATTGAAGTGGTTGACCTGTATTTCTCACGTCCACGACCCGTTGTTGAACGCGACGGCTCCTTGATCATGGTCGACGACGATCGCTTGCCTCTGAAGGAAGGGGAAGTGCCTCAGATCAAGAATGTGCGATTCAGAACCTTGGGGTGTTACCCATTGACAGGGGCTGTTGAATCAACCGCTCAGACAGTTGAAGAAATTGTCGCAGAGATGTTGGAAACGCGATTGAGCGAACGGTCGACACGTGTGATTGACCACGATGGAGATGCCTCCATGGAACAGAAGAAGCGCGAAGGCTACTTCTAATATGAGCGGAGGTTACCACTCCATTTCTAGAAAAAATAATCTGTAAAATAACAACTTTTCTATTTGCGACATGGATATTGACGCTTATCTCAATGAGCATGAAAATAAGAGTCTTCTTCGAGTCCTGACATGTGGCTCAGTTGACGATGGTAAATCAACACTTATTGGCCGATTACTGTACGACAGTAAATTGATTTTCGATGACCAATTGGCAGAATTGCGCAAGGCCAGTGAAAAGAATGGAACGACGGGGGCAGGGAAGATTGACTATGCTCTGTTGTTGGATGGCTTAAAGGCAGAACGCGAACAAGGCATTACCATTGACGTGGCCTATCGCTATTTTACGACACCACGCCGAAAGTTCATCATTGCGGACTGCCCCGGGCACGAACAGTACACCCGCAACATGGCAACTGGCGCTTCCACAGCTGACGCTGCTATCATTTTGATTGATGCACGTCACGGTGTGTTGACACAAACCAAGCGCCACGCATTCATCGTATCTCTATTGAAGATCAAGCACCTTATTGTTGCTGTCAACAAGATGGATTTGCTTGATTACTCAGAAGAAAAATTCCGTGAAATTGAAACGGAATTCAGAGATTTCACCGCTCAGCTGAACATCCCCGATATCCGCTTTATTCCTATTTCTGCTATTGAAGGTGAGAACGTCACCCAGCAGACGGGTAAAACGCCTTGGTATCACGGCGAACAATTGCTTTCCCAACTCGAAACATTGGATGCGAGCGACACCAATAACTTCAGCGATTTCCGCTTCCCCATCCAAGTGGTGATTCGCCCTAACCTCGACTTCCGAGGCTTTGCAGGCTCCATCGTTTCTGGTGTGATTCACAAGGGCGACGAAATTGTTGCTTTGCCTTCCTTCAAGACGAGCAAGGTGAAGAGAATCGTTACTCCTGATGGCGACTTGGAAGAAGCTTTCGCTCCTCAAGCTGTTGTTTTGGAACTCGAGGACGAAATTGACATCAGCAGTGGCGATATGATTGTCCGCAAGGGGTCATTGCCCCATGTGGCAGACCGCGTTGAAGCTCGCGTCATCTGGATGTCTGAAACGCCCCTCAAGGCAGGGAACAAGTACGTGGTGCGCCACGCCGGCAAAAATACGCAAGGTCGCATTGCAGAACTTCAGTACGACATTGACGTCAATACGTTGGAAAGCCGTCACGTTGACGAACTCCCATTAAATCACGTTGGACGTATCGTGTTGGAAACGAGTTCTCCACTTTTCTACGACTACTATCGTGACAACCGTGCGGGAGGTGCCTTCATCCTCATCGATCCTCTGACCAATATCACGGCAGGCGCAGGGATGATTCGTCCTGAGAGCAAGCAAACTGGCAGTGATGGGAACTCCTCACAGGGAGAAATCCAAGCTGAGTTTGTGACCGAAGCAGAACGTACACTCGCTTTTGGTCACCCTGGCCGTCAGATTTATGTTGCAGGCGAAGGTGAAGAACTTGCTCAACGCTTTGCTAAGTTGCTTGAGCGCTCGCTCTTCCACCTCAAGGCTCACACCTATGGGTTGGACTTCCATTCAGAAGGTGTATGGGGGCTTTCCGCTCGTGAACTTGTTCAAGAGGCCCGCTTCTTGGCTGCTGCTGGTTTGATTTGCGTTGTCGCCTTGCCAGGTTTGCCTGTGTTAGGAGACGAGACTCGCGGAAGCTTCTGCATCTGGATTGGCGATCCTGACACGGCTCCAGAAACCGCAGACCGCATTATCCCTTCAGATCAGGCTAATGAGGAAGCCGCAACATTGCTTGCTAAGTCCCTCTACCTTGAATTTGACCACTAAGATTCTTTGTTAATTGCTGAATGAATAGACTTGGATTATCCACCCTATTTCAGGGGATTTCCCGTATTTCTGCAATTTTCATCAACGCATGTGTGTTCGCATTCTTGCTTGTTGCAACGGTTGGTTGCAACAAGCAAGACGAACAGCCTCAAAGTGACGTGTTGAGAATTGGTATTTTCCCGAATCTGACCCATGCCCACGGGCTGATCGCCCGCCACATGAATCGTCTGGGAGAAGATATCTTCAGAAAGAGCATAGAAAACTCACTGGGGCGTCCCATCCAATTGCGCTTCTATTCGTACAATGCAGGGCCAGGTGCCATGGAAGCCATGTTTGCAGGCTCTCTGGATGCCTCATATGTGGGGCCAGGACCTGCGATCAATGCTTATGCAAAGTCTAAGGGGAACTTGTTGGAGGTTGTTTCTGGAGCTGTTTTAGGAGGATCAGGTTTGGTGGTCCCTCAGCAATTGGCCAATCAGCCCATCGCTGGCGAGACGTTCCGAGGCAAGACCGTGGCTACGCCACAATTGGGAAACACGCAGGACGTCGCTTGCCGATCATGGTTTGAGAAGCAAGGCTTGCACGTTACCACAGCAGGTGGAGATGTGCGAATCCTTCCGACGCCCAACCCAGAACAGCTTTCCCTATTCCGAAGTGGTAAGTTGGACGGCGTTTGGACGGTCGAACCATGGATTAGCCGATTGGAAAGCCAAGCAGGAGGCGTACTTGTTCTGCCAGAACCTGAGGCTGTGACGACGGTGCTTGTGGTAAACAAGCGCTATGAAAATAAATCGCCAGATGTGACCCAAGCGCTGATCAAGGCGCACAGGGAATTGACGGCATGGATCAACGAGCATCCAGAAGAAGCCCAGAAGATGGTGATTGAGGAATTGCAGGATATAACCCATTCTGCCATGGATCCAGAACTTGTCCGCCAAGCATGGGGACGGATGAATTTTAGCACGGAACTAGACCAAACCGCACTCGATCAACTTGTCCGAGACGCCACGAAATGTGGTTTCTACAAGACCCTACCCGATATTAACGGCATCCTTAGGAAGTAATAATACTGATTCAATGAGTAGATTATCTATACGCAACGTCTCCAAAAATTATCTTTCTGGCGATCAGGTGATGCCCGCCTTGAGCGCTGCTGATCTCGATATCGGCGAAGGGGAATTCGTGTGCTTAGTGGGTCCTAGCGGATGTGGCAAAACAACTCTTCTCAACATCATCGCTGGTCTCATTAAGGCGGACACAGGGACGATCTTTTACGATGGAGAGACCATCAAAGGACCTGGACCTGATCGCACGATGGTTTTTCAAGACTTTGCTCTGTTCCCATGGCTCGATGTCTTGGGGAACGTCGAATTTGGCTTGCGCTTTACGAACGTTCCTCGCGCTGAAAGACGGAAAGTGGCTATGGAGCACATCGAGCTCGTGGGTCTGACACGAGTCATGCACTCACGGATCCACGAATTGTCTGGGGGGATGAAACAGCGCGTCGCTATTGCTCGAGCCTTGGCAACCCGTCCCCGAGTTCTCCTCATGGACGAACCCTTTGCAGCGTTGGATGCAATGACGCGTGAGCAACTATATGCCGATTTGCAGGAAATTTGCTCAGGGCATGGCATTACCGTTGTTTTTGTGACCCATAATGTGCGTGAAGCTGTTTGCTTGGGAGACCGAGTTGTTCTGTTCTCAGCGCACCCAGGGCGCATTAGCGGAGAATTCTGCGTGCGTTTGCCACGGCCACGACAAATCAACGATCCCAATTTGGCTCAGTTGTCCGCACAAATTACACGTGCTCTCAAGGAAGCCTCTGCACAACCAGCAGCTCACCGTGATGACCTCGTTGAGCAAGCTCCCGACTCCTTTTCCGTTAGCCTTTGATTTGATTCTATGGTGAAAAATTTAATCCAGTCCATCCTCTTTGTTGTGCTCGTACTGGCCGTATGGGAATACGGAGCGCGAGCCGAATGGTGGCAGAGTTACCTCTTTCCTGCTCCCTCAACAATTGCCCAATACCTCAAGGATGCCTTGCTTGATGGCACGCTTTGGTCAGCATCACTGGTGACCTTGCGACGCCTCTTCTTAGGCTATCTCATTGGCGTTATCGTGGGGATTCCATTAGGTCTTCTCGTTTCCCGAGTGAAGGTCGTGAACAATACCTTGGGCGTGATTGCTCTAGGACTTCAAGGGTTGCCTAGCGTCTGCTGGGTGCCATTGGCCGTTCTTTGGTTTGGTCAGGAGGAGGCTTCCATCCTATTTGTGGTTGTCATGGGGACCGTGTGGTCAGTGATCATTGCCACTGGGACAGGCCTTTCCAACGTGCCACCAATTTATAGCCGCGCGGCTCAGACAATGGGCGCTAGTCCGCTCTACACGCTCGTTTTCGTAACCTTGCCTGCCTCGGCGCCATTTGTGGTGAGTGGGATGAAACAGGGGTGGGCATTTGCCTGGCGCTCCTTGATGTCCGCTGAAATTTTTGTCCCCATTCTGTCAGGGCTGGGGTTGGGTCAGTTGCTCCATTTTGGTCGCGAACTCAATTCCATGGAACAAGTGCTAGGAATCATGTTTGTGATCATTATTATAGGGCTCCTGTCAGATAAATTGATATTCTCCCCATTGGAAGGGGCCCTACACAAACGTTGGGGAACCAACCGAGGATAAGATTAAACAAGAACAACGCTCTGCCACGTGCAGTTATTTATTAACGATTAGCCCCCTAATTAAACGAGATGGCACAAGAAGGTTACACTGTGAATGAACAGATCAAGGAAGACAGCGAGTTCCTTCGAGGAACAATCGCTAGCGAGCTTGCCTCCTCTTCCTCACACTTTGAATCAGGCGACGAATTTTTGCTGAAGTTCCATGGAATTACTCAGCAAGATGACCGCGATGTCCGCCAATTGAGAAAGAAGGAAGGGAAGGACAGAGACTGGTCCTTCATGCTTCGATTGAGAATGCCTGGCGGCCGTCTTTCCACCGAACAGTGGTTGAAGACCGAGGCTCTTGCCGATACTTTTGGCAATAAGACACTCAAATTGACAACTCGCCAAGCCGTCCAGATTCACGGCGTGGTGAAAGACAACTTGAAGGAAACCATGCAGAAATTGCATGAGGCCGCTTTGACGACGATTGCTGCCAGTGGAGATGCAACCCGTAACGTGATGGTGTCCGTTTTCCCCGAAGATTCACCCATTCACAAGGCCATCTTTGACCAAGCGGTTGATTTGTCACAGAAGTTGGAACCACAGACGCATGCCTACCACGAAATTTGGTTAGATCATGAACGCGTATATTCTGGCGCCAACGAGGAACCGCTTTACGGGCCAACCTATCTTCCCAGAAAGTTCAAGATTGGTTTCGTGCTTCCTCCTGAAAACGATGTAGACGTCTACACGCAGGACTTAGGCTTTGTGGCCATCGTGACCGATGGGGTACTTCAAGGGTACGACGTCCTTGTCGGTGGGGGCATGGGCTATGCTTATGGCAATGCCGAATCTTTCCCTCGTTTGGCCGACTTGATTGGCTTCTGCACGCCAGAACAAGTGGAAGAAGTCACCAAGCAAGTGTTGCTTATCCACAAGGATTACAGCAACCGTTGCAATCGCAAGACTAGCCGCCTCCGCTATACCGTTGCTAAGCGTGGCGTAGAATGGTTCGCTCAAGAACTGACGCAACGCTTGGGCTTCCAACTCCAACCAGCACGACCCTTTACACTCAATTCCAACAATATTGCAACGGAGACAGAAAGCCGCCGTGTTTTGGAAATTGAAGGTGGTCGCGTTGTTGATACCGATGCTCAGAAACTGAAGACGGGGATCCATGAAATTGCCAAGATTCACCAGGGTAGTTTCTATATCACAGGCAACCAGAATTTGGTGATTGCAGGTATTACGCCAGACACAGTGCAGGCGATTGATGCCTTGATTGAAACCTATCAACTGAAGTCCAACAAGTCGGGCTTGCGCCGCCGTTCATCCGCGTGTACGGCATTGCCATTCTGCCCACAGGCATTTACGGATTCGGAACGCCAGTTGCCGCAAGTGTTGGATGCTCTCGATCCAATCCTGAATAGCCTCGGCTTGTGGGATCAAGAAATCGTGGTGCGCATGACGGGTTGCCCTAATGGATGTACGCGACCCTTCTTGTCTGAACTTGCATTCGTGGGCAAGGGACCCAAGAAGTACAACGTTTGGTTGGGCGGTTCTCCACGTGGGGATAGGCTTGGCTTTATTTACAAGGAAAGCGTTCCTGTCGCTGAAATTCCTGCTCTCCTCGAACCCGTGTTTAAGCAATATGCTGACGAACGCGAAGATGGTGAGAGCTTTGGGGATTGGTCAGACCGTGCTTTGAGACCTGAAGCTCAATAAACGAGAAGAAAGACTCCTGAAATCGATGGAAGGAGGTGGGGGATGAGTCGTCCTCTGCCTCCTTTTTCTTATCGTATTTCATTGCTCATTGAATGCAGATGGGCATACAATAAATTCAAGATGTTAATCCTTCCTTCCGATCCACCGAAGTTACGCCATATCCTACTCATTGGTTTGATGGGATGTGGGAAGACGACTGTGGGCCGGGAAATCCAACGTTCTGGCAATTTGGCTTTTCTTGATACAGATGCCCAGATTGAAGCGGAACAGCAGATGAGTATCCCTGAGATTTTCCGAGATCTGGGGGAAGCCCATTTCCGACAATTGGAAACTGACCTGTTGCGACGTGAATTGGACAAGGCCTCTGAAGAGACGGTCGTAATTTCCACGGGAGGAGGTATTGTCGTTCGTCCAGAGAATCGCGTTTTGCTGAAGCAACTTGGTTTTGTTGTTTGGCTATATGCAGATTTAGAAACGCATTACCAACGCACCGTTCGTGCTGGTAACAGACCACTGTTGCAAAATGAAAATCCTCGGCGCACCCTTGCCGAGCTCATGGAGCAAAGAACGCCTTGGTATCGAGACTCCTCTCATATGTCCGTGGATACAACCAATTTGACCGCGGAAGAGATCGCTTGTGGGGTGTTGACATCAGCTCAGGTGTTTTTTGCCTCAAAATAAAAGTACCGACACACTATACAGACAGAAGCAAGAGCGAGCATTAGCTTGACTCTCCAAACAAGGAAGTTAATCTACAGAAAAGATAGTCGGCTACTGGCGTGTACCGACGACTAGACAAATTTTTCAGCTTTAATTTATGGATACAGCAACAAGTTTACTAGACCGCGTATGCAAGATTCTTGTTAACCGTGGCGATGAATACGAATGGATCTACGAAGCTGGCGTGTTGAACCACAAGACGGGCATTGCTTACGTTCAGTATGATACGATGATCCCTGCAAGCTTCTTGTTCACAGAAACACAAAATCCTCAGACCTTGACGCTCGACGTTTTGTTCGCGGCTAAGGTTCCTGAAGAGAAGCGTGTTGAAGTGAATATTGCTTTGGCCAAGTTGAACGACGAATTGATCAATGGCGACTTCCGCTTGGATACCAATTCTGGCTACGTTTACTTCCGTCAGTCGGTGATTGTTGACAAGTTGAACTTGGACGACAAGCAGTTTGCTCAGGTGATCTTCAACCTTGAACGCGTAGGTTTGGACACTGCAGAGGTTTACGCTCAGACTTTCGAATCAGAATTCCCCGCATAATCCGAGGGGTGAGGGAAGTTCACGTGGAAGGATAAATCATGGATCGGAAGAGCAACTTCATCCCCGTTATCATCGTCCTCTTGGCTCTTGTCGTTGCAGGACTCGTCGCTCTCATTGCGTCGGCTGATAAGGATGGTACTCATTCTGAATCATCTTCGACATCCACGGCTCTGTCTGGAGCCGTGGATGCTCCATCTTCATTTGAAACCTCTGGGAAGATCTTGGCTAAAGAGGTTTCTTATTTAGCTCCTAGTGTTGAGGGAACTGTGACTTGGTTGAACCCTAACTTTGTTGAGGGAGGGAAGATCAAGGAAGGCGAGATCTTGCTGAAGCTAGAACCACATGCCTATCAGGCAAAAGTTGCTGATTTGAAGGCTCAGGTGGAACAGGTTAAACTTGAGATTGCTGATGAAAATGCTCGTGCGTACAGCCTGGTGGGTGAACACGAGGCTGATGATCGCAAGAAGGGATCTAGCTCAGAACTGGTCGTGCGTATGCCTCAGAGACGAGCGCTGAAGGCCAAGTTGGAAGCGGTTGAAGCTCAGTTGAGTTTGGCTGAGGAACAGTTGAAGCAGACTTCACTTGTTGCACCATATGATGCTCTTATTGCTCATCGATTTGTGGGAACTGGTGCTTATTTGAATTCAGGCGAGAGAGCTTGCATGATTCAAGCGGCAGAGGCTCGCCTCGTCCAAATTGAAATCCCCCTGAACCAGTTGGATCTGTTGTTGGGAGCTGAGCGTCCTTTGTCCGATTGGCAGGTTAAAGCCAAGTTCCAGAGTGGACTCATTAGCTACGAATGGACGGGAAAGATTGCTTCTTTTGAACAGCCCTCAGCTAGTAGTGACACATCGTTTGTTATAGAGGCCGAGTTATTGCCCAACACTGAGAACGCAGGAGCATGGAAGACGGCTCCTATTGGCTTGCCTGTTCAGGTGATCCTGAGCCAAGAGAACACTCAAGAATAATTGTTAGAGCATTCTGCCCATGGCATCGCCTTGTCGGGCAAAGAGCTCGTGTCCTGCCTGTGTTGCTTGAACCAAGTCGTCTGCAAGCCTAATTTTGCCGGCTTCAAAGAGGGTGATGACGGTAGAGCCTCCGAAGTAGAAATAGCCCTTTTCGTCGCCACGCTGTACAGGTTGGTGTGGGGTGTATGTTTGTTCAATGCCACCGACACCCGTGGCTCCTACTTCAAGGACGGCGACTTGCCCCCATTGAGGAGATTGGACGAGCGTGATTTCTCGCTTATTGGTCCACAGCCAAGACAGCTTGTTGCGGAGATTGTACGGCGAGACGCTTGCCAGAGGACCTGGAATGCGTCGACTCTCGTTAGGTGTCCCGGAGACAGGAAAGTGGAAGCGGTGATAGTCCGTAGGGCAGAGGCGAGACAGTACAAAGGCTCCATCCTGATAGCGTTCTGCTAACTCAGGATCTCCCAACAACCCGACGAGATCGAATTGTTGCCCTTTGACGAAGACTTGCTTAATGTCCGAGGCTTTTTCCCAGCCCATGTGTCGGGCATCAGCAGGGAAAACAGCGGTGGCGTCGTCGCCAGCAATGGGGCGAGCTCCTGCTTTGAGCTTACGGTAGAAGAAGTCGTTGAAGGAACGGAAATCGGAGATACCCAACTGAGATTCCTCCATGTTGATGCCGTACTCTTCAACAAAGGGAGCAATTTCCTTTTGGCTCGATGGCCTATTCTTCATCCAGCCAATGAGTTTGGAGAAGAAGGCTCGCTTGATCAGGAGATGGAGAGACAGTCTCCCCAAAGGAGAACCGTAGACCCAACGCAGAGAGTTCTCCGCCATGACGTGCTCGCGTTTCAGTTCATGGGTGTAGCGGTCAAGGTAGTAAATCCCATCATCGTGGAAGTCGTCAGGCATGGCTCGAGAGGAGGAGTAAAGGCTGTTATCGGGCGAGGCGAGCGTAGAATTGTTCCGTTTGTTGGGCGTCAGGAACTAGTTCCACCAAGAAGGTTCCCGATTCAGGGAGTCCATCAAGTTGTTCGGTGTCGTCAGCGGACTCAATGCGCAGATAGGTAGCGCCCCAAAGTTGGGCCAAATGGGAGAAGTCGGCTGAGTGTGGCTGGATGAGCATGCGCTCCATGGCAGGGCTGAACTGGGACGCTTGGGGAAGTCGCTTGAAAATGCCACCCCCCGTATTATTGAGGACGCCGATGACGCGACGGCCTTCAGGCAATTGGGCTGTCATGGCCAAGGCATTGGCATCATAGAGAGCCGTCAAGTCGCCGACAAGAGCCCAACTGTCGCGCATGCGGACTGAGCCACCAAGGAAGGTTGATAGTTCTCCATCGATGCCATTAGCCCCACGATTGGCACGGACATTTTCCGTGGCCATGAGGCGTTGGGCGTAGGCATTCCACAGACGGATGGAATTGGAATTACCCAAGAAAAGATAGTCACCCAAAGCCGCGAACTGCGAGAAGGCTCGTACGAGAGCTGGTTCGGAGCGTTCTAGGGATACGAGAGCGTCTTCAATTACCCCCGAAGACTTGCGAGCAGACTTGAGTAGGTCCAGGGGATCACCGACAGGGGAGATATCGCCAAGTGCTTGGATGATGTCCTCTAACTGACCATAGATTACGGTGGAGGGGCGAGCTAACCCAGAAAAGCCTGTGCGCGTGATGGAGAAAACCTCAGTGTTGGGCATGTCCTCGAGATCTCGCCAGAAGCGTCCCACAGGGACATCGCCGAGACGGAGAACCGTGCTAGGCGGATTGCTTTTGAAGATACGATCAGCGTCGATCAGAGTCAGAGAGCTCAGGCTCTCGCGAATGCCAGATGTGGCGTCGGCAATGACGGGTGCTTTCAGTTCCTGAGCTAGCCAGAGGGCAGGATCTTGTTCATTGGGATCGAGGCCACCGATAGCGAGAACTAGCCCATCTCGATACGATTTGTTGCGTAAGTTTTGAGCCAAGTTAGCCAGAGACGGACGAGGATACTCCAATTCAGGAGGGGCTTCAGGATAGAAGTCGGCTTCGGGCAAGGGCCCGTCAATTTTAGGCTCAGGCAGGCAAATATTAATATGAAGAGGGCTACGATAATCCCACGAGTCTTCAATTAAAGTATTGGGAATGTCGGAAGGATCTTCAATATCGATCATTTGGCTATAAATGCCAAAGAGTTCTGCTTGTTCGATGGCTTGAGGTGCGCCAGATCCTCTAAATTCAACAGGTCTATCAGCTGTAATTAAAACTAAGGGGCGACCTTCGTAGTAGGCTTCGATGACAGCAGGATAGAGTTCTGCAGCGGCAGTCCCTGACGTTGTGACGACGGCAACGGGTAACCCCGTGTCTTGGATTCGACCGAGCGCAAAGAAAGCCGCCGAGCGTTCATCAAAATGCGTCCACACCGTGAGATCAGGGCATGAGGAAAGTTGTTGTAGGAGAGCCATGTCGCGTGCACCTGGGCAGACCACCCATTCAGTGATACCAGCCAGACAACATTGTGCTATGAATGAACGCATAGGATGATTTAACGGAAGAATGCCTGTCCATACTGCCAAATAAAAAGCCCAGACTCAAGCCTACAGAAAGAGGCGCGATATGGCCAAAGCTTCAATTTTGAGCTTGATTTCCTTGCAGATAGGGGCTGACTTTCCTTCCATGCAAAAGTCCAGATGGGAACAATTGAATCAATTAAGTGGCCGCTCGAAATGGTTGCTAGCAGGTGGGGTGGTCGTGATTGTTCTCTTGCTACAGATAACGACTTTTTACATGGGGTATAATCAAGGTTGGGATGAAGGATCCGCCACGCCCCCTCAGCAGGTGATTTTACAAAGTGACGAAAAGGCCATGAAGACCCTGGCCGAGTTCATGGCTGATTCCGTCAGTGGCCCGGATGCGTTGATTGATCTCATCCAACACCGTAACGAACGCTTGGCTTGGATCCACGACGAAGAACTTCGGGCGGACGTGGCTTGGGGACTGGGGCGCGAACTGCTTGCTGAGGGCAAGATCAACGAGTCTTTGGAACTCATGAACGAGCTGATGCAACGCACAAGTATTCCTGCTCAGATGCTCAAGTGGGCAAAGCGATCAGAAGTTGTGGGGGCCGCTTTGCTTGCTAATAACAAACCATCCGCTGCCATTCCTTACTTCGAACGTGCTGCTCAAGCCTACCAAGATCCTCAATACGTCCAAGAGCGAGTTCGTGCTTTGCAGTCTCTCAGTGCCGCTTATTTGTCGGCAGGGGTGAAGGATAAGGCGTTGCAAACGCTCAACACTCTTCGTGGGTTGGCCACCGTCGTTCCAGGCGAGGAAGGCAAGATGCTTGCTGCTCGCTCTCTAGCAGCCATGGGGCGCATTGAACGTTCGATGGGCGATGACCAAAGCTCTAAACTTCACATTGCAGATTCTCTCAAGCTATGGCCTGAAGGTCAAAAGGTGGCCGGCGATGAACGAGGTGGGTCCCTGGTCATTATGGGGGAAGCTCTCGTCGAGTCAGGACGTCTTTCAGAAGCAGCCCCACTTTTCCTCAGTGGGTTGAAAGAGCTGAAGGGATCAGAGAGAGACCTCGAATATCGCCTCAGCGCTTTGCGCAACTTAGGGCGCATTTCCATGGAGAAGGGAGATCGTGACGGAGCTTTGTCCTACTTGCACATGGCCGAAGGCGTGGGCATGGGACAGGTGCCTGACAATCATAGCTTCTGGTCTTGCCTATACGACCAGATGGGATGGGTTCAGCTCCGTTCCGGCAACACAAAGGCTGCCATTACGGACTTCACCAAGGCACTGAATGGTACCACTTGCCTCGATGCCCAAGAACAATCGTTGGAAGGGATCGGTAGCGCCCTCCTTGACCAAGGTCAGTCGACTAAAGCTCAAGCCTACTTACAGAAGGCCATCGATCTTCGCCTTAAGCAGACACCCATTCAGAAAGAATCATTGGGCCGCTTATATAAGAGCCTTGGCATGGCTTTTGACCTCGAAGGTAAGTTGCCAGAAGCTGTTGACGCCTATAGTAAATCCTTCAATTACCTGAAGTCCGCAGGACTGACGTCAGGCTTAGTTCTTGAAGTGGCCCAAGCCAAGGCCCAAGCCCAGACGGAGTACAAGCAATGGTCAGATGCCGTCGAGACCTATCGTTGGGTGATTCCTTATTTGACAGGCGAACGCAAGTCTGAGGTGTTGAAGCAGTTGGCTCATTGCTACGATGCTTTGAAGATGAAAACCGAGGCCGACGCCTGTTGGAAAGAAGCAGGATTCCCTCGAGTGGCTGCTCCCGTCAAGAGAGGCAAAACTAAATAAAGGCTTGCCAAGACACGGAATATAGCCTTGATTCTAACAAAATGAGTTCATACCGCCCCACTATCAAACGCACTTACAGGAAGCCACCGTCAAAATGGCGTTGGCTATGGAAGTTCATCTTGCTTGTCATCGTTGCAGGTGGCGGATATTGGGGGGTGACTTGGTGTTGGAAGACCGTGGAGAAATGGCTTGAACCCAAGTATATTACGGTGCAGAGCCAGACGGAAGCCATGGGCAAGCTTCAGAACTTGCTAGCTAAAGTACAAGGCGACGACAAAGCATTGGCTGACAGCGTGGCGACTCTTGAAACGGACATCGCATGGATGGAAAGCGAAGAGGCCAAGGAAACAGCCCGTTGGTTCATGACGAGTGAACTTGATCGTCGTGGCCTTTGGCAATTGGCTGTTCCTCGTGAAATGGATGCCGCCAAGCGCCATTTGGCTCTTTTGCCATCGCTCCAAGGTGAGGAACGCACAAAGCTCCTTACTCAAGTCCATCATTTCGCCCAAAAGCTTGAGGCCATTGGCCATGAGAATGACGCTCTTGAAATGTACCGCGAGCTATTAGATGTGGTTGATCCCTCTGACACCGCTATCCTTGTCCCCGTATTGAGAACGGCTGTAGAATTGGAAGAACGCAAGGGCAATGACCGTGGAATGCTCAGTCTCATCCAGCGCATCCACGACCGCGATCTTAGCTCTCAGCTTGTGCTTCCTGAAGACGTTCGAACGATGGCGAAGCTTCTCCTCAAGGAGAATGATTCTTCGCGTCGTTTGGATGGCCATGGAACATCGAAGAGCCTTCAGAAGGTGCGCAGTCTCCTCGAAAACGCTCAGTTGACTTCTTGCCCAGAATGGGGGGCTCTTCTCCTCTCAGAGTTGAGTGACCGCATTGCTGATATTACCACGGAGCAGATCCCTGCGACCATCCACACGTTGGAAACTGCCTTGGGGTGCTTCCGAGCCTCTGGGGATGAAATGAAGTTTGCTCCCGAAACCATGTTGGCGTTGGCCAAACTCAACGTGACCTTGGGCGATATGGAAAAGGCTCGCCTCTGGCTCGATCGCACGGAAGGTGCGGCAATGACCTTGGGCGTTGACCAACCTCGCATTCTTCCTGGCGGTAGCATCAAGGAAGACGTCAAGGCTGTGCAAGAGGGATGTGAGAAGCGCTTGCAAGAGATTGCACGTCTCACAGAGCTCCAGAAGAGCTTGCGCGATGGCGATGCGTACTTGAAAGCCGAACAATGGGATCAAGTCCTGCTCGTTGCCCCACGCACGATGCAAATGGCCAAGGCTATTGGCGTTTTCACGGATGGATATCTACCTGCCGCCCAAGCCCAAGTGGCCAAGGCTTACGAAGGCCAGAAGAAGTGGGAAAGCGCTTCGGACGCCTACGAAAAGATTATTCGCCTTTACGATCAATTGAGTACGGACGATCAGAAGTCACTGGAAGCCAATTTGAAGTCAATTGGTTCGCCAGAGTTCTACAAGGCCATTCATCAGAACCTGGCCAATTGTTACCGGAAACAAGACCGGATTACGAAGTCCAAGGAAATCTTACAGAAGATTCAAGCCGATCAGACTCAAGCTCGCTGAGCAAGTTTATTGTGATAGATTAGTCACACTCATGTGGAGGTGAGATACCACATAAAAAGCCCCGAAGATCGTGAGATCTTCGGGGCTTTCGTTGCTAAAAGCTGTTGCTTATGAATTAAGCCTTAAGGGAAGCGCCTTCCTTGGATTCGATAGCCTTCTTAGCCTGAGCGAAGATAGCATCGAATGCAGCGGTGTCGGCGATTGCGATGTCAGCAAGAACCTTGCGGTCCAAGTCGATGTTAGCAACCTTCAAGCCTTCCATGAAGCGAGAATAGTTGAGACCGCGTTCCCGGACAGCAGCCGAGATACGAGCGATCCACAAACGACGGAACTGACCTTTTCTTCTCTTACGGTCGCGGTATTCGTATTGCCAAGCCTTGTAAACGGCATCCTTGGCGTAACGATAGAGTTTGCTGCGGAAACCACGGAACCCTTTAGCGCGCAAAAGGATACGCTTGCGACGCTTACGGGAAGCTGGTCCATTAGTAGCACGTGGCATAGTCTATATCTATTTCTATTTTGAACAGACTGTTCTTCCTCACCTCCTTGCAATCTCGTCCGTTCTTATCTCCGCAAATGGGAGAAGGTTGCACGAAGGCCTCCCGTTTAGCGGGAGGATAGCTCTGCTAGTCGAGCGTTATAGGTTTAGGCGAATGGCAAGTTCTGCTTAACAGCCCAGACTTGCGTTTCGTCCACCAGAGCGACGCGGCCCAGGGAGCGCTTGCGCTTGCTGGACTTCTTCTGGAGGATGTGACGCTTGCCTTGCTTGCGGCGTAGAACCTTGCCCGAACCGGTAACCTTGAAACGCTTAGCGACAGCCTTACGGGTCTTATTGATACCACCTTTACGGGTCATGGTGGGGGGATTATACGCATCATCTGCCTCTAGGCAAGAGAAATCGTTGCTAGCTTTGACTTTGTTGGTTTTGAGCTGCTTTGAGTTGGATGATTTGGTCGCGGATCATTGCGGCTCGTTCGAACTCAAGGTGGGCGGCGGCTTGCTTCATTTCCTTTTCGAGTTCCTCGATCGTCGGCTCATGATCTTCGGCCACACGCGAGCTATCGTCGGGTTCGTCGTCGTAGAGTCGGAGTGGCGTCTGGGCGTGTCGGCTAGCGGAGTGCGGGGTGATGCCGTGTTCCTTGTTGTAGGCCTCTTGGATAGAGCGTCGGTAGTTGGTGAGGTCGAGGAGAGCTTGGATGGAGTCCGTGATGACATCGCAGAAGAGAACACATTCGCCGTGGACGTGGCGAGCGGCGCGGCCAGCGGTTTGCACCAGAGAGGTTTCATTGCGGAGGAAGCCTTCCTTGTCGGCGTCGAGGATGCAGACGAGGGAGACTTCGGGCAGGTCGAGCCCTTCGCGGAGCAGGTTAATCCCGACAAGAATGTCGATTTCACGCGAGCGGAGACGGCGCAGGATTTCCACACGTTCGATAGCATCGACATCGGCGTGGATGTAGGAAACGCGGAGACCAACGCCTTGGAGATATTGGGTGAGGTCTTCCGCCGTTTTCTTGGTCAGCGTGGTGACGAGAACACGTTCGCACTTTCTGACGCGATCTTGGCAGAGCTCGATGGTGGTGTCGATTTGTCCTTTGAGTGGGTGCAGGGTGATCTTGGGCTCAAGCAACCCAGTGGGGCGGATCACCTGTTCGACGATGAGTGGCGTTGAGCGTTTCTTGGGATCGAAGTCCTCAACAGGCTGGTTCGTGGGGCTAGGGGATACTTTAATGTCTTTGGGCGACTGGAAGACGATGCCCCGGAAATCTTCGGGAATGGGAGACCCACGGCGTCGGTCGCGTTTGACGGGGATGTACGTCTTGTTATCGGCGCGACAGTTGATGAGCTCGAAAGGCCCAGGCGTGGCTGAGGCGTAGACGATCTGCTTTTGCAGAGCCATGAACTCATCGAACTTCAGCGGTCGGTTATCAAGAGCACTTGGCAAACGGAACCCGTGCTCCACAAGAACGGATTTGCGGCTTCGGTCGCCTTCGTACATGCCCCCAATTTGTGGGACGGTGGCATGGCTTTCGTCGATGAGCGTCAGAAAGTCGTCGCCAAAGAAATGGAGCAGGGTGGAGGGCGCACTGCCCGGAGCGCGGCCTGACAGGTGGCGCGAGTAGTTTTCGATTCCCTTGCAGAATCCCAATTCGCCGATGAGCTCCAGGTCGTACTCCGTGCGCATTTTGAGGCGCTGAGCCTCGAGCATCTTGTTCTGCTTTTCGAGCCAATCGATTTGCTCAGCCAGTTCTTGGCGGATATTGCGGATGGCGATGGCTCGCTTGTCGGGAGGAGACACGTACTGTTTGGCCGGGAAGAAGGCGTAGGCTGGCATCACCTCGCGGACGCGTCCCGTCTCCGCATCGATGAGCGAGATCTGGTCCACTTCATCGCCAAAGAACTCGATGCGGATGGCTTCGCCTTCGGATTGGGCAGGGTAGACTTCCACCACTTCACCACGCACGCGGAAGCTCCCACGTTGGAACTCGAAATCCTTGCGTTCGTAGAGACTGCCGACGAGCTTCTTGAGGAAATCATCACGGTCAATGATGTCGCCTTGTTTGACGGGAACGATGAGGTGCGAGTAATCCTCAGGAGCGGCGAGACCGTAGATGCAGGAGACTGAGGCAATGACAATGACATCGCGCCGAGTCAGCAACGAGGTCATGGCGCTGATGCTCAGACGGTCGATCTCGTCATTGATGGCGGAGTCCTTTTCGATGTAAGTGTCCGTGCGTGGGATATACGCTTCCGGCTGATAGTAGTCGAAATACGAGACGAAGTACTCCACCGCATGATCGGGGAAGAAGCCCTTCATTTCCGAGTGCAACTGGGCCGCCAGAGTCTTGTTGTGAGAGATGATGAGCGTGGGCTTGCCGACGTGAGCGATGAGATTGGCCATCGTGAACGTCTTGCCACTGCCCGTCACCCCCAAGAGACACTGGTGCTTGTTGCCAGCGTCGAGCGACTTGCACAGCTTGGCAATCGCCTGAGCTTGGTCGCCTGACGCTTGGAACGGAGAATTGAGGTGAAAGGTCTCCATAATCGGACAGAGCTAAATTGGCTGAGAGTAACAGTCTTGACAAGGGCAGAATAGCAAGGAATAGATACCGCCATGTATATTCCCACCCAGGAGGAACGATATTCTAAGCGCTCACTGCTGACTCTCATGCTTTGCGTCATCGCACCTTGTGGGGTTTATGCCTTCAGTCTGTCGAATAAATTTTCCGAGCCATTGCAGGCCTTAGGATTACCCGATGGCATGGGATGGGCGGAAATGCTCATCTACTTCTCGTATCCGTTGGCCTACGGGTTGGCTCGCATTGGCTTGCCCTGGACGGCTGGCGTCATTGTGTCCATTCTCGTTCATGCGGGGATACTCACCTTCATTTACACGAGAAAAGAGATGACGGTGAAAACCATGATCAGCTGGGCGATTGGCCTAGGAATGGCCGATTTACTGGCCATGAAGCTGATTAACTGCTTTGTGTAAGTAAGCAAGGAATTGACAGAAATTCCCCACAGAGTAACATCACGCGCGTGAGTTCATCAGATATCCCATCCATCACGTTGCCCGTTCAAGACTATGACCGCATCTTGGGAATGACGAACCACTGGGTGGTTCGCTTTTTCCGTCGGGAAATTTGGGGGAGACGCAATCGCTTCCAAGCGCACTATCAAATTCCTGATGAGCATGACGCCTATAAGGTCAACCGTCAGCCCAACCAAGTCGTCGTTTCCATGTGGAGAAACGGGGAAGAAATTTTTAGTTGTACATTTGTGCCAGAGTCGGACTATTAAGGAGATATCTGCCTTGGGTCTCCTATGACATCTGCCTATTGTTCATCTCTGCTTAGTTCGGTTGGGATAGCCTGTGCTTTGGCCTCATGTTCAGAGCATGCGTCGTCTGGTGCTTGGACGCCTGTCACTACTCATTCGCGTTCTCCCATCGATCCCCAACAGGTCTTGATTATCGACGAGTTCCCCAGTGGGAATTTCACCAAGGTGGGGCGCTTTGAATCGAAGTCGCCGGAAGTGATTTCTCTAGCGCCTGGCAACCCCATTTTCGTGTACTTCAAGCAGGAAGCGGCAGCAATGGGGGGCAATACCGTGGTCATTCGCCCACCTCGCGTCCAGTATAAGAACGCCAAGGGGCAGGGAAGTCGCGTGGACGTGATTTACGTTCGGGAAGACGAAGGCACGCACGGCGAGGAAGACTTGGGTGGCAGTGACGACGTCGTTCCTATGGATGAGGAATTCAGTCGCATTTTCTGATGCCACTGAAGCTGTCGTTTAGACGGCAAGTTTCGTCCACGAGCTACCTTTGACAATGCGGTAGAAGATGAAGCATTGGATGGCGGATTCCGCAGCAAAGAGGAGCCAGATGCCCCAGAGCGTCATCGTTTCGGGGAAGCAAGTGAACCAGAAGTAGGTGCAGACCACGCGGAAGAAGCCCATGACACCGTAGGAGATGAACATCACGCGGCGTGTATCGCCAGCGCCACGGAGCGAGGTCTTCATGATGATGCAAGCGGCGAAGAACGGTTCGACGAGCACCATGGCACGCAACACGGGAATGCCAAGGTTGATCATGTCCATGTTGCCCTTGGCGAAGATGCTCATGAAAGCCGCTGGGAACAGGAAGAAGAGAAGGCCGAGCACGGTCATGAACACCACGGCATACTTGATGCACTTGTAGATGGTGATGCGAGCCAGCAGGGAATTGCGCGCCCCCAAGTACTGACCGACGAGCGTTGAGGCCGCCGTGCCGATGGCAAAGCCAGGCAGGAAGCTCATGGACTCGATGCGGATGGCGATGTTGTGCACGCCCAGAGCGCCGGGCATGGGAAGCTTGCTGATGATGGACAAGCAGAACATTTGGATGGCCCAAATGCCGAAAATCTCGATAGCTTGTGGAAGACCAATCTTGAGGATGCGCCCTTGCATGGACCAGTCGGGACGGAGGCAATCGGAGTCGAGGTGGATGGGCGGGATGTAGTGGTCGCCGTGAGCCTCGCTGATTTGTTGGAGCGTGGTGCCAGGTTCAAAGCCCGCATAGAGCTTCTTTTTGCGGCGGAAGAGCACGACGACTTGGATGATCATGCTGACGACGAAACCACAGAAGGTCCCTGCGGCAATGCCACCGATGCGCCACCCACCGAGCGGTTCTGGGGCAAAGATGAAGATCAGGCCGAAGATGACGTTGAGGATGCCCGAGGTCAACATGATGTTGAAGGGCAACCGTGTGTCGCCCGCACCGCGCAAGGCAGCGTTCAGAGCAAAGACCACGCCACTGAAGGGGGCCGTGAAGGAGGCCACAGTCATGTACTGCATGGCGTAGGCGCTAGCCGTGGGCGACATGGTCAGCACGTACGTGACCATGATCTTGCTCGCCAAAATCATCAGGAAGCAGGAGAGAATGCCAGCAATGGCGCCTAGAGACGCCGCTTGGCAGGCGGTGTGGTTCGCCGTCTTGTAATCGCGCGCTCCCGTCATTCGGGAGACAATGGCCGTGGCGCCCATGCCGACGGCGCCTTGCATCACAAAGCCCAACCAGAGGAGCGAGACACATGCGCCCATGCTGTCGGCAATGGCCATGGTGTCCTCGGCGGAGGTGCCGATGTGCGTGGCGATGTACAAGTCCCACGACGTGATGAAAAAGCTGATGACCTGTTCAAGGAACGGCCAAAAGGCAATCACCCAAATTTGCTTCGGGAGACTCAACTTGGCGAGCTTGCCGCCCAGACGACCGCGCGTCGTCTTCCCGCGGATTACCCCTTCTCTAGCGTCACCTGCACTCATAACTCAGCTCGGTAAATGCTAGCGATGCCACCGTTGAGTGGTTCGCAGGATACATCTTGGAACCCCGCTTCTCTAATCAGAGAGCACATTGCTTCGCCACAAGGGAAGGCTTCAATGCTGTCGGCCAAATAGTCGTAAGCATCCCGATGCCCCGTCATCCAACCGGCAATGAGTGGCAAGCCGTGGTGCAGGTAGAGTCGGTAAGGTGCTCGCAAAATTCCTTGGGGAAGAGAAAAGTCGAGAATGAGAAGGTGTCCACCGGGGCGAAGCACGCGTTTCATTTGCTTCAACGCACCGAGATAGTTCGCCATATTGCGCAGGCCAAAGGCCACGGTGACCGTGTCGAATTCGCCGTCAGCAAAGGGAAGATTCATGGCATCGGCCCACTGCGTGTTCTTCACGCCACGCTGCTTGGCGATGTCGAGCATTGGTTCGCAGAAGTCCGTCCCCAAGATAGAAGCATCCGGCAGAACGCGCTGGAAAACGAGAGCCAGATCACCCGTGCCGGTGGCAATATCGAGCAAATTTTGGGGCTTCCATTCGGCGACGATTTGAGCGACGCGGTTTCTCCAGAGCAGATCGATGCCCATGCTGAGGACATGATTTGTAGCCACGTAGCGCGAGGCAATGGCTGCAAAGGCATTGCGGACAAACTCTGGATTCTGCATGCGATGTAGTTCACACGAAAAAGAATGATAATCAAGTGCGAATTCGTCAGGGCAGAGGCACATGGGCAGATGAGCCTTGATAAAGCTTGAAAAACTTAGTAGAGGAGCAACGAGATGAAGAAATGTCTACTACTGCTGGTTTTGTGTGGAGCGATGGGGCTCTTTAGTTCCTGTTCCTCTACCGGCGATTATCCTAGCAAGCGAGGCGAAAAGGTGAATCGCTTAGCCGATGGACGAGTCGGTCAGACCTATCAAGACTTCTTGAATCGCGATGACTACCGCGTGACGCGCGATGTCTGGTATAACGACGAACGCATCCGCAACACCAAGGTCTCCAATTCTCGCATCGACGTCAATTTGGGCGTGCAACGTGCTCAACTTTACGTGAACGACCAGATCGCCATGGACTTCCCCGTTTGCACGGGCAAATCCACGCACAAGACGCCACGTGGCTCCTTCAAGATTGTCGAGAAGGTCCGCGACTACCGCTCGCACTCCTACGGCAGTGTCTATGATGCTTCTGGCAAGTGCGTGAACAGTGACGCCACACCTGCCTCCGCCATTCCTGCAGGTGGCAAGTTTGTCGGCGCTGAAATGCCCATGTGGATGCGCATTCACGGAGGCGTTGGTCTCCACGTCGGTCGCGTGTACCGCGATGCCGACTCCCACGGTTGCATTCGCGTGCCGATCGAACCCTGCACTCGCCTCTGGGACAACTGTGGCGTAGGCACGAGGGTTGTCGTGAAGGACTAAGCTCTTCCACCAAACACACTTTATTAAGGAAGGAATGCTCGTCATTCCTTCCTTTTTTTCGGCCCTTGATGGGGCAACGAGAGAGTTCCCAGGGGTGGAGGATTGGAATTGAATTGAGGCGGGGATTGTTGCAAGATGGAGGGAGATGTACCGAAGCATGAGACACCGTTGGATTCTGCCTTTTGTCGCTGTGGGGTTAATGGCTCCTATGGGGACGTATTCGTGGGCGGCGAATTCATCATCCCAAGACTCGTCGGATGATGGGATTGTGTCGACGGTTAAGCTTGATGACGGCACGACGAAAGCAGGGACGAACTCGGGTGAAGAAGAAGGCGTTTCTGAGGCGCCAGACTTGATTCCCGTGCCTGACGTCGAACAGCGCGGCGATGCCGATGCGCTGAAGAAAGAGAACGTGGAAGGGCGCACGGATGCCGCACGCGAGGCGTATTCGAAGACCCGCACAAGTGCGCGCACGATGTCGCTGTTATTGCCCGCACCACGTGGACAGATTTTGGACCGCAAGGGGGAACCCCTGGCTCAGACCCAGGTGGCCTACCAGTTGGCCTTGCGCTTTGGCCAATTTGAGGACGAACGCCAAGAACACGTCGTCGCCTTTGCTCGCAAGTGCTTGGATCAGGCGCACAAGATTGCTGACCAAACATGGGAATTCTCCGATGAAAAGCTGTGGAAGCACTACGTCGACCGCCGCTGGTTGCCCTTGCCCGTGACCAACGTGATTCGTGCGGACGCCGCCGAGAAGATTCGCAGCGAAGTCGAGAAAGTTCCTGGCCTGGAGTTGTTGCCCATTTACATCCGCTACTATCCCGAGAAAGAGACCCTGGCGCACATCATCGGCTACGTGGGATCCAAGGGGAAATTGCCCGTGGGGCCGATCAACTACATGGACCCCTTGTGGGAACAGACGGAAGGCCGTTCGGGACTGGAACGCGAGTTTGACAGCTCGTTGAACGGGAAGCCAGGCGTCTGGCGACTCATGTTCGACGAAGAAGGCACCAAGATTCTCGACGAACTGCAGAGCCGACCCAAGCCCGGTGGCTCGCTCGTGACCACGCTGAATCTGGACTGGCAGAAGAAAGCGGAGAAGGCCTTGGCCAAGGGCGCACGCCGAGGCGCCATGGTGGTGTTGGACTGCGACAACGGGGAAGTGCTCGTGATGGCCTCCACGCCGTCCTATGACCCTAACAAGTTCATCCCCAACATTTCGCAGAAGGACTACGATGCGCTGAGAAAGAATCCGGCCAACCCATTGGTGTCGCGTGCGTTCCAAGGGAAATATCCGCCGGCCTCCACCTTCAAGGTGATCACCGTGTTGTCGGCGCTGAAGAACGGGATCATCACGGAGAACACGACGATCGATTGCCCAGCCTCCATCACCATCGGTAACCACACCTTCAACAACTGGAGTAAATCGCCAGCAGGTTCCATCAACTGCGTGCGCGCCATTGCGTTGTCCAACAACCCCTTCATGTACCAAGTGGGGATGCGCTTGGGGGGCGACAAGAATGCTCGCGTGGCCGCCGACCGCTTGCTCGATACCGCACGCCTGTATGGGTACGGTGCGCGCACCAAGTTGCCGATTTCAGACCAAGCCGGGTTGGTGCCTGACAACAACTACATGGTGAACGTCTTCCGTCGTAGCTTCATGTTCGGTGACGTCGCCAACATGGCCATCGGTCAGGGCGTTCTCTTGGC
>CAYNVM010000017.1:0-24477 GCA_964400645.1 uncultured Akkermansia sp.
ATACAAACTGTGCTTCATGTTCTCTTCCTAGCCAATGCCAACAATGGAAGTGACCCTCGATACGTGAAATAGCCTCACCATTATTGAGTTTCGTTCAAACAATGATGAGACAATGGCAGGGTGCTACTACGATGGTTTTATGATACATTGTTATTGGGATTCAGTGGTCCGTAGAAATATGATGCTGTGGCTCCGCCATCCATCAGGAAGTCGGAACCAGTGATAAAAGCTCCTTTCGGACTCATTAGTAGCTCAGCCACATTTGCCACTTCGTCAGCAGTGCCCGGACGCCCTGCTGGACACTTAGCAAACATGTTCTTATAGAACTCGCCACGAGGTCCATTGAACTCATCAATGGCCAACGGTGTGACGATGATCCCAGGAGAAATGCTGTTGATACGTGCTCCTCGTTCACCCCACTTCACTGCTTCCGCCATCACTCGCTTCACATTGCACCGTTTCGCCATTTGATAAGCATGTAGTGTATCCTTGATATGAGCAGGCTGTAGTACATCCAATGAGAGTAATTCTTCCGTAGGTGTTGTGGCCAACAGTCTGTCCTCTTCGGGAGTTAAAGCTGGCATACGATGACCAGATTGACTGGAGACTGTGATGCCACTACCACCCACCGCAATTACCTTGCCCACTTCTTCAAGCAATACGGCAGTACCGTAGAGATCCACCTTCAGAATAGTCTCGATGGATGCTTGTGATGGAGAAACTCCAGCCGCATTGATGAGCATAGTGATATTGCCAAAGTCCTGAGCCTGAGCAACCAAGGAAATGATGGATTCACGTGATGACAAATCCATCTCCGTTGCTACTGCATCAAATCCTGCATTGTTAAGAATAGAGCATATCTCGTTGGCATTTCGCAGACTCTTGTCGCCCACCACGATTTTCATGCCGTATCCTAAACGACGTGCGCAAGACAAACCAATTTGCCCTGCACCAACCAATATCATTACATTCTTTGCCATAGTCTCCTCATTTTATACCAGTCCTCTCCAACCCATGAACATCTTAGTCACTTCACCATCGTGATGGTCAAAGAAGAGACTCTTGCCCGTATCGAGCGTTGCTATCTGGGTCATATCATCGGCTGAAAGTTCAAAGTTGAAGATGTCAATATTCTCGCGCATACGCTCGATGTGCGTCGATTTCGGGATAATGATCACACCACGTTGAATGAGCCAACGAAGTGCTACCTGAGCCACAGTCTTGCCATACTTAGCGCCAATTGTCGCAAGTGTTTCGTTTCGGAAGAAGTTGTTGCGGCCTTCAGCTAACGGACCCCATGACATGATGTGAGTGCCATATTCCTCCATATATTTCTGAGCCTGGATCTGCTGATCGAACACATGTGTTTCCACCTGATTAACAGCTGGTACTACTGACACATTCTCGGCAAAGTCAATATAGTGGTCGGGATAGAAATTGCTGACACCGATGGCACGGACTTTGCCCGCCTTAAATGCATCTTCCAAAGCACGATAAGCTCCGTAGCGATCGCAGAAAGGCTGATGGAGTAACATTAAGTCAATGTAGTCGGTGCGAAGTTTGCGCAGACTCTCATCGATGGATGCTTTGGCCTTCTCATAGCCATAATTGGAAATCCAGATCTTAGAGACCAGGAAAATCTCCTGACGAGGGATACCGCTCTTCGCTACAGCACCCCCAACACCTTCTTCGTTGTTATAGGCCTGAGCCGTGTCAATCATGCGGTAGCCCACCTTTAGTGCATCACTCACACAACGCTCGCACTCTTCGTTGGTTATTTGATACACACCGTAACCTATTTGTGGCATTTCAACTCCATTGTTCAGTCGAATAGTCTTCATATCTTATTGATCTACTTTGTTTGCAATTGTAGCTGCTTGACGATCGGCTTGAGGAGCGGTGGAACCATGAATGGGCGTTCCATCAAGCACTTTTGCACCGGGGCACGCCTGCTTAATATCGCTTACTGAATGCCCCATGCCACTGCCCTCGTGGGTACAGAAGGGGATAATGGTTTTGCGAGCAAAGTCGTAGGACTCCAGGAAAGTGAGAACTGCCATAGGCATGGTGCCCCACCAGTTGGGATAGCCTAAGATGATAGTGTCGTATTGAGCCATATCCCCCACCTCAGCAGTCAGTTCAAGGCGGACATCGCGGCGTAACTCCTCTTTCGCCACCTCGGTAGTGCGCATATAGTCCACGGGATACTCCTTCACCGTATCTATCTTGAAGAGATCTGCATCTTGCAATAGATGTTGAATCTTGCGAGCCACCACCTCGGTATTACCCACTTCTAAATCCACAATGTCGCCGTTCACATAATTCTGTCCGGCACGGGAATAAAAGGCTATCAATGTCTTTTTCATACCCTTTTATATTTGTGCCAGCGGGGGCAATGAGGTGTATACGAAATGCTGTTCACGCTCGGAAATCCACCAACGACCGTCCTTCTTCACGTATTTGTCGTAATAGCGTACGGCATGTAGCGTCAATTTGTCCTTGCCGTCCTCCTCGATCACCAATGTGGCAATGGCATAACAAATGCCAGAGGCGTGGGTCTCGTCCTGAAAATCCACCACCTGTTGTCCATTCTGATGGAAAGACTCTTTGGCAGCACCGAAAGCCTTGTACTGGGCAATCATGTCGCTCACAGAAGTGATATCCATCCCCAACTTGCCATTGAAGTACACCTTCAGCTTCAAATCTGGACGGAAAATGTTTACGTAGTAATCCTGGTTGTTCTTGTCACTTTCTGTAGCGTAACGATCAACCAAATCTTTGAGCATTATGCGATCTTCTATTCTATTGTCCATATAACCTTTCTTGACTACATCTCTATAACGCTAAGTTATAGTATTTTATCTATATAATCTATTCATAAATCACTTGAATATTTTCACAAATTGCGCAAATCTTACTGACTCTGGACCCGTAACCACCAAACAGCAATGCTATGAGGTATGACATCCGTAATCAAATCGTCTATTCGACGGATTTCCGACATATGAACTCACCCGCCCACTACGGCTGTGTGATTCATCTACTATGCCTGCAGGGTACGGCTACCTTTATATATAATGACAAACCTTTCACCCTACGGTCGGGTGACATCGCCATCTTCTCCCGTCCTGATCAACTACATCAGTTACAAAGCGAGGACGTAGAAGTAGCCTACTTGGTAGCTCCAGAAGAGATGCTTCATAGTCTGCTACCTCAGAATAATTACAGCATCACTGGTTGCATCAGTTTGTTCTCCGATCCCATCATCCCTGTCAGCAAAGAGGATGCTCACCTATTTCTGGATGACATTCAGCGTATCCGAGAACGTATCCCAGACACAGAAAATCCTTTCTACAGTGAAACGATGGGTAGCATGTTGCTCACCATGATATACGACCTCTTTGCCTTCCATGTGCGTGCTACAGAGAACCAGTCCATCACCACCAACCGCACGGGCTACATAGTGCAACACTTCATGATGCTAATTAGTGGTGAGCAAATACGTCGCCATCGTGAGGTGGCTTACTATGCCAAGCAACTACACATCACCCCCAAGTACCTCTCCGATACCGTACGGCGCGCCACCGGTATAAGTGCATTGGGGCATATCAACCGATCTCTGGTCACCATAGTAAAACAGTACCTCGACAACTTCGATCATTCTATTACACAAATTGCCGACGAGCTACATTTCGAGTCGCTCTCTTATTTCAGCCGTTTCTGTACGAAGCATCTTGGAATGCCACCGAGTGAATACCGTAAGAGCAAAAGATGAGCAACCAATGCCAACAATGGAAGTGGCCCTCGATACGTGAAATAGCCTCACCATTATTGAGTTTTGTTCAAATAATGACGGAACAATGACAAGGTAAAAGTGCATGACAGATCATGCGCAACGAGCTGTTGATTCTAAGACTGGTCTCGAGCATAGCATCAGGAATGCCAGAATTCACAAATGCATTCAGCGGACTACAGGAGAATCGGAAACTCACCCACCAAGAACTCGTGCGAGCTATCCGATTCATGATCTCAGCAGAATATGAAGCCATCCAGCTTTATGAACAATTAGCTGAGTCAACTGATAATACACTCGCCATACAAGTACTTCTCGACATCGCAAATGAAGAGAAGACTCATGCTGGTGAGTTCTATCGACTCCTTCAGCAATTAGCCCCAGATGAACAGGGCTTCTATGATGAAGGATTTGATGAAACAAATGAGAAGATTCAAAAGCTAGGCATCATACCACCAGTAACAGCTTCATAATATCTTCCCAAAAGAAAGGCTATCCCCCTGGCAGAGGATAGCCTTTCAAGTTTTTTGGATTTGGATTAGCCCATCGAGGCATCATCCTCTTCAGAGGAACGCCCAAATAAATCAATGAGCACTCTTGGTCCGGAAGCCGAGAGAGACTGACCTTGAGTATACTTCTGACCAGAACGTTCAAGGTCGAGCATAATATTGCGTTTCAGAATAGAGAATAACTCAGAAACGTTATTTCGGCGTGCATTGTAGTTGCGACGCGTGTGAATCTTATCGGCCAACTCTGGCATCTCGGAATGAAGAAATGTAAAAAAGTCGGTGTCGCATTCGATTTCAAGAGCCTCTTGAAACAATACCGCAGCAAGGACTTCTACATCTGAACAACGGGGTCTAACCCCTCGATGTGGTATATTGCCGTATTCATCAACAGTATCTGCTAAAAAATCCCGGCAGATTTCTAAAATATGTTCGTACTGGTCTATCAGTTGCATTGATTGCTTCCTCCACGATCATATTTCAGTGGCAGGACATGGGTTCGTAGGCGATCCTACCAACTGAAGTTCATTGCGATACGCGCGTCTATAGCAATTGTTTTCGCGATATGCAACACATTCATCACTTTGAGATGACATTAGGCACGCATATCACCTGTTTCACTAAGCATCATAGCTCTACAACAAATTTGCAGATTTTTAGGGCTTCCCCATGCTTGACTCGACACAACTCGGCGATTCTGTCATCTTGAGGAATCCCAATAAATATGCGGAATTCAGCTTCATCTTCGCGGTTACTATCTCTGGATGTTCTAAGAGGCTTCGACATGCTCATCATCATTGGTCTAGATCAGCTTGTCGCCTCTATTGCGGCTATCTATCCAAATTCACATTTCGTTCAATCTGTTGCTAGTCAATTTGGCCATGCCCCCTGGGAAGGAGTTCGAATTTATGATCTCGTCTTCCCATTGTTTCTGTTCATCTCAGGTATTGCCATGGCATTTTCCCTCAAACGCAAAGTTGAGAATTCTTCCAAATGGGGAATCGCAACATCACTTTGCAAAAGAGCTTTTGTCCTCTTTTTATTAGGCATCCTAGTTAGTAACCATTCTCTTACACTACCATGTTCCGATTGGAGGTTTGCTTCTGTACTCGGGCTTATAGGTTGTTCTACAGCAATTGCAGGTATTAGTTCCCTCGTCTTAAAATCATCCAGGAACCTGATCTGCTTGGCCCTCCTAATTCTATGTAGCGTTTCCCTTCTCCAACTGAACCTAGGAGACTTCACTCTTCAGCACTCTTTTAATGCTACCGTTGACCAAATCTTACAACCAGGACGTCTTCATGATAACTTTTCTGACCCAGAAGGTCTGCTCTGTATCTTCTCCTCAGTCAGTCTCTCGATTGCAGGGTTAATCACAGGGAGATTCTTGTCCAACTCCTCTCTCTCAAACTTTCGCAAATCTATACTACTCGCCATTATTGGGTGCATTATTGTCAGTTTAGGATATGCTCTAACACCATGGTATCCAGCTATTAAACGTCTATGGACGGCAAGCTTTGATATCATTGCGTGCGGATGGAGTCTCATCATACTGGCAACCTTCGTCTTCCTATTTGATGTGTTGCATTTAAAGAAACTGGCATATCCCTTCCAAATCATTGGCGTCAATGCCCTCGCCATTTACATCGGACAAGAACTCATTAATTTTACTGACATCAATGAGCGACTCTTCGGAGGTGTTGCGTCATTATTTGCTACGGGAGGTCATGTGTTTCTTGCAGCATCACTTATTGGAATTAAATTGGTTATTCTCCACGTGATGTACCGTCGCAATATTACCATTAAGGTTTAACATTGCCTTCAAAGATCCTATTCCTTACTCCCAAGGAGTACATACAGGAACTTACTGCTTGTCCCATCAAGGAAAACTCCTAGACTGCCATGTATGACTAGCATCAGCCCTCCCCGAGCATGGGCTCAAATTGAAACTGACGCACTAAGGCACAACCTGAATGTGGTCCGTCGTGTAATGCCTGAACATGCCACAATGGCAATCATAAAAGCAGAAGCCTACGGTCATGGTCTGGAGGGAGTGGCTCGAGCTCTCGACAATGAGGGCTGCGCTTTCTATGGGGTGGCCACAGTATCTGAAGCAAGTCGAGTAACTAATGCAGGTTGCAAAACACGTCCGTTTATCCTAGGGCCCTGCTTCCCTGGAGAGAGAGAAGAAATTGTCCAAAATGAATGGAGAGCCGCCGTTTCGAGTATTGAAGAAGCCGAACACTTCGAATCTCTTGGTGCACTTTATCAAAAGCCTGTTCATCTCCATGTTTGCGTTGATACAGGGATGGGACGCAGTGGCTTCCTCCCAACAGAAGTTCACGGTCTCACAGAAAAGCTAAGGACATATCCTCACCTCCATTTGGAAGGGATTTTCTCTCACCTTTCGGCAGCTTCTGACGACATCACATTCACTCACCAACAAATCTCTAGCTTCGGAGAGGCAGTGAACGAACTCTCTTCATCATATGCATACGAGTATAGGCATTTGTGTAGCAGTGCGGCTGTATTCAACTATAAAGTCCCTTCGGCTAATATGGTTCGTTTAGGGCGTATTCTGTACGGCTACTCCCCCATGCCGTCTCCATATAATAAGGAATTGCAGCCAGCCATGACTTTGCTTAGCAGAGTCACTCTCGTTAGAACCCTTCCTGGCAATCATGGGATCTCTTACAACCACACATACACAACAAAGACATCTACTCGCGTAGCTACGATCGGCATTGGTTATGCTGATGGCTATCTACAATACCTGTCTAATAAGGGCTCTCGCGTCTACGTTCATGACCAGTATTGCCCAGTCCTTGGGCGTATTACCATGGATCAAATCATGGTGGACGTCACATACCTTGAGAAGCCTGTTGTTCCAGGCGACGTTGTAGAAATCATGGGCACTCATGTCAGTTGGGAAGAATTGACTAGAAGAGCAGAAACAATCCCAAGCAATATCTTAACTAGTATTAGCGCACGAGTCCCTCGTATCTACGTCTAGGAGTTACCTCCTCACATTAAGAAAACTGGGAGAGTCTTGCGACTAACACTAGGAGATGGTACAAGCCCGCAACACTCTAAGGTTTCTTTAGTCTCCCATGCTCAGTTTCGACTACCCAGATCTTCCCATTTCACGCCACCGAGAGCTCATTCTCGATACGCTGAAAAATAACCAGGTCCTCGTTATTGTAGGGGAGACGGGATCTGGGAAAACAACTCAACTACCCAAAATTGCCACTGAGTTGGTGTCTGACGATGAACGTCGTTATGTAGGGTGTACGCAACCTCGCCGTCTAGCTGCAGTTTCTGTTGCTAGACGTGTCGCAGAGGAAATAGGTAGCACCGTGGGAGACTTCGTTGGTTACCAAGTCCGCTTTGACGACGCAACTGGTCCTGAGACACGACTCAAGTTCATGACCGATGGCATTTTGCTAGCTGAAATCCAAAGTGATCCTGACTTACGTCATTACCATACGATCATCCTAGACGAGGCCCACGAACGAAGCCTCAATATTGATTTCCTTCTTGGTTACCTCAAACTACTCATCCAAAGAAGAAAAGACCTGAAGCTCATCATTAGTTCCGCAACCTTGGATTCGGGTAGCTTCTCGGAGTTCTTTGATAATGCACCCATCATCAGCGTTGAAGGGAGAACTTTCCCTGTAGATCTCCACTATATGCCCCCCATTAGCGATGATGAAGAGCTCCCTGAACAAGTCCTTAGAGCTGTCGATTGGCTCACTTCCTACGATACACAAGGCGATGTTTTAGTCTTCTTGCCTGGAGAGCGAGAAATCCGTGATGTAGCAGCTAAACTAGAAGGCCATCAATGGGCCAGAACAGAGATTCTCCCTCTTTTTGCCCGCCTCAGCCTTGCAGAACAACAGAAAATCTTCCATCCCAATCAACGTACAAGACGCATAGTCCTTGCTACTAATGTGGCTGAGACTTCCCTAACCATTCCTGGGATTATCTATGTCATTGATTCAGGCCTAGCTCGCATCAGTCGTTACAGTGCAGCTAGACAAATACAACGCCTACAAATTGAGGAGATTTCCCAGGCTAGTGCTCGGCAACGAGCTGGACGCTGTGGACGTATCACAGAAGGTGTGTGTATTCGCCTTTATAGCGAAGAAAACTTCGATAAACGCGCAGCCTTCACAGACCCAGAAATCAAACGGAGTTCCCTGTCTGGCGTTTTATTAAAGATGAAAGACTTGGGCCTTCCAGACATTGGGGAATTCCCTCTGCCTGACCCTCCCTCATCAAAACTCATCTCTGAAGGCTATCGGACATTACGTGAGATTGGGGCTTTAGATAAGCAAAAGCAACTCACCAAAATTGGTAGGAATCTAGCGCGCCTTCCTATTGACCCTCGCCTAGGGCGAATGCTACTGGAAGCCTCCCATGAACAGGCTCTACCGGAGCTCCTGGTTATTGTGGCAGGTCTAAATGTCATGGATCCTAGAGAGCGTCCTGCGTCAGCCTCTGCACAGGCTGATACAGCTCACGCCGTTTGGAAAAATGACGAGAGCGACTTCTTATCTATGCTCCGCTTGTGGATAGATGCCCAACAATTCAAAGAAAACAGACATTGGCGGCGCAACCAACTGAGACGATGGTGTTCTTCTCACTACCTTAACATGACTCGCTTGGTTGAATGGAGCAATCTCCATGAAGACCTTACTCGTCTGGTCCGGGAAGTCCTAAGATTCAAAGTTCCACATCTTGAAAAGGACGAGAGCAAGCAAGCCAGTTATGCGATGATCCACAGAAGTATCTTGGCTGGGATCCCTCGACAAATTGGCGTCTGGGATCCTGACACCCGAAATTACAAATCAGTTGGAGGGAAAAGATTCCTTGTTTTCCCAGGTTCAGGTTTGTTCCGGAAGAAAAAGCAAGTGGAATGGGTCATGGGGGTTGAACTCGTCGAAACGTCGCAACTATGGATGCGTCGTTGTGCAAGACTTGATCCTGTATGGATTGAACAAGTAGCCCCTCAACTCTGTGAATACCACTATTCCCAAGCCCATTGGGATCGAGATCAAGGGGCTGTCTACGCTATAGAACGTGTATCCTGTGGAGGACTCACTATTCAAGATAAACGCCGTGTCCACTACGGTAGGATTCATCCCGAAAATGCACGTGAAATCATGATCCGTGATGGGTTCATGAAAAATGAAGTGCGAGAACGACCTGAATTTCTAAAAGAGCTTTCAAAACTCCATGATGAAGTCCTCTTATGGGAAACGAAAATACGTAAGCCCGATCAACTCTGGTGTGAAGATGGAGTCTTTGAGTTCCTGGATAAACTCATCCCCGCTGATATATGCACCGCTAAAGCATTTCAACGATGGTGGAGGGCCAACCCAAAATTACACAAACAAACTCATCTGACACTTGATGACGTATCGTACACGGCCATCATGCCTGAAGCTCAGCTCTATCCTGACGAGCTTGTTCATCAAAACGTCCATTACCCACTTTTCTATCAATATGACCCAGGAGCAGAGGATGATGGCGTTTCTATAGGTATTCACATTGACCAATTAGCAGACTTCCCTGAGTGGCTTCCTGATTGGGGAGTCCCTGGGCAACTCAAAGAACGAGCAGAATGTTGTCTCCGATCTTTGCCCAAGTCACTTCGCATTGCACTTCAGCCGATCTCTCAAAAAGCTCAGGCTTTTTCTGACCTTCGACGTGGCATGGTCCCAGAAGGTCCATTTCTAGAATCACTTGCGGAATTTGTGGAAGCAGAAACGGGGACTCATTGTGGTCCAACAGATTTCTCCTCAACTGAACTTCCACAAGAGCTCATAACCAAACTCTGGGTTTTCGATGATAAAGATAAGGAACTAGGTTTCGGGACATCGCTCAGTGCCTTGCAAAAACAACTGAAGGTACACGTTAAGAAACGTTTTGCCCACTCTGTGGCCCAACAGTTCAAGTCTGAACCCATGACTTCGTGGGAATGCGGGGATTTGGCTGACACAAAAGAAATCAATGGTCAAACAACTTTCGTTGCTCTATCCGATCATGAGACCTATGTCTCTACCCAATTATTCCATACAGAGAGAGAAGCAGAAGAATCTCACAGAATAGCCTGCATACGTCTGGCATCTCTGGCTCTCACTCCTCAGCTGAATCACCTCAAAAAGAAATTCCCACTTGGGCTAGAAGGAAAGCTCGCCCTATCAATTATAGGAGAAGACCCTTCCACCACTCTACAGGATCTCATCCTCGTCACCCTTGAAGTCGCCATGGGATCTTCTATGCCACGGACTAAAGCTCAATTTGACGAGGCCGTGCTTCGAGCTCGCCAAACTCTCTTTGATGAGTCTGTAAAAATAGCTAAGTTCTGGGAAACATGGGCACATGCCAATCATACCGTACGCGACTTTGTCTCCTCCAGTGGACAAACTCGCTTTGGTAATCGCATTGCTGATGATTTCATCACTCAACTAAAATGGTTAGAAAGGCCTCATTTCATCCTGTTAGCAGGTGGAAAACGGCTCCCAGATCTTCTGCGTTTTGCCAAAGGAATGGAGGAGCGTATTCATAGACTGAACCTACAACCATTAGAGAAGGAATTGGATCGCATTAAACAATTCCAACAGCTATACGAACCTTGGAGGGACAACTACCCTCAACATAGCCAAAATATTCTTTGGAACGATTTTGGCTATCTCCTGGAAGAATTCCGGCTCTCAATTTTTGTCCCTCAACTGGCCATTAAAGGACGAGCTTCAACTAAAAAACTACACCAACTCTGGGAAGAGCTTCATAAAACCTCTTGATTTCAAAGACTCGTATAAGACAACAATGTCAGTGTACATCTCCATCAGATGAGACGATCTGAAAATACAGACACACTTCTTTATTGACAAACGTCTCCTTTCATTGCTTGGAATCAACTAACCAACGCAATCCTATGCGCACGTCAGTACTAGTCTGTGTAGCATGACCAGTAGAGGGTAGAACTTTCTCAATATTCGCAGTCAATTTATATACTCATGTCAAAGGTTTTAATCATCGCAGAAAAGCCAAGTGTTGCATCCGACTTGGCTCGAGTTCTTAGTAAGGAACTCGGAAAATTCACTCTGGATAAGGCACACGTATATTACGAGAGCGATCAAGCAGTTATTACCTCCGCTAGAGGTCACTTACTCGTGCAAAAAAAGCCTATGACTCCAGAAGGCAAGTCCTTGCCATGGAAATTTGACTGTCTTCCAGTCTTACCAGACAAGTTTGAATTAGAGCCCAATAAAGCAACCGAAGATCGACTGAAAAAGATTCTTCAGCTGGCTAAACGTTCCGATGTTGTTGAAATTGTCAACGCTTGCGATGCTGGACGAGAAGGGGAACTCATCTTTAATAACATGGTTCGCTACGGAAAGTGGAAGAAACCCACGCGTCGCCTTTGGATGCAATCGATGACAGATGAAGCCATCTTGTCCGCATGGCATCACCTTCGTAGTGAAGAAGCCATGGAACCTCTAACAGCTGCAGCAATTTGCCGTTCAGAATCAGACTGGCTTATTGGTCTTAACAGCACTCGAGCTCTAACAGTTCTCCAATCTCGCGGTGGCTTCAACATTACAACGGCAGGACGAGTACAAACTCCCACTCTAGCTATTTTGACTAAGCGTGAACGAGAAATCATGGAGTTTGAACCAGAACCCTATTCGGTTGTTCATGCTGATTTCAAAGTCCAAGCTGGGGTATACACAGGTCAGTGGATCGATCTCAACTTCAAGAAGAATGACGGGCAGCCTAACTTGAAACCAGAACGTATCTGGGATCCAAAAATTGCCGAGGCCATTCGTACACGTTGTAACGGCAAGTCTGGGACTGTTGCTGAAGAAAAGAAAAGAGTCTCGACAATAGCTCCTCTTCTCTATGACCTTACTTCGCTACAGCGTGATGCTTCAAATAGATTTGGTTTTTCTGCAAGACGCACTTTGCAACTCACTCAGGAATGCTATGAAAAGTTCAAAGTCTTAACCTATCCAAGAACTGATTCTAGATACCTTCCTAACGATTACATTGGCAAGGTCAGGGAAATTATTACCTCATTGGAAGCTTCCAATAATGGTTTTTCTCCCTTCGCTTCAGATATTCTGAAAAATGATCGCATTAAACCAAACCGTCGTATTTTCGACACATCCAAGGTAAGCGATCACTTTGCAATCATCCCCACAGGAAACTTTGTAGCTCTTCCTGCTGATACTCAGAAGATCTTCGACATGGTATTGGCTAGATTCCTTGCCGTGTTCTTCCCACCAGCTATCCATGAGGAGACAAAGAGATCGACACGTATCACTCATGAGGATGGAACCATCGACGCTTTCCATTCTGCAGGACGCATCCTAGTCGAACCAGGTTGGCAAGCCCTCTATGGACGAATCCCAGGAAATACAGGGAAAGACGAACTCGTACCTGTATCACCTGGAGAAAAAGCCACGGTCTCTGCCATCGACATAGAAAATGCAATGACCAAGCCACCGGCCCACTTGTCTGAAGGTGCTCTTTTGAGTGCGATGGAAGGTGCAGGTAAACAAGTTGATGATGAGGAGTTGAGGGAAGCTTTGAGAGAACGAGGACTCGGAACTCCAGCAACGAGAGACTCCATCATCGAAGGACTGATCACTCAAGACTACATCGTTCGTGAGAAGAAAGAAATAATTGCCACTCGCAAAGGGATTGAGCTCATAGATCTTCTTCAACATATAGGTCTTGAAACTCTCACTTCCCCGAGCATGACTGGTGAATGGGAATACAAGTTGAAGCAAATGGAGCAAGGGGCTCTAGACCGGCCATCCTTCATGCGAGACATCCGTACTCTAACTAGCAAGATTGTTAGTAAGATCAAAGACTTCCGCGATGAAACTCAACGCATAGAACTGCCTGAAATGCCTCTGACCTGCCCAAGTTGCGGCGCTCAAGGACTTCGTAACACCTTGGATGCAGTTTCATGTCGCTCTTGTAAGTTTTCTCTTCGTAAAACTATTTCTGGACGAGATCTCTCTGATGGAGAAATTACTCAACTAATTACAACAGGTAAGACAGATATTCTGACAGGGTTCACCTCTCGTTTTGGCAAACCATTCGAAGCAGGTCTACAGTTGGATGAAAAATACAAAGCGAAATTCTACTTCCCTGAACGCCCTGAATCAGAAAGTCCAGGAGAACAAGAAGAACCTACTCCTGCAGGCCATGTGACAACCAAGGATGGAAAGGAATATGAAGTCCTACAAACCTCCAAAGTTTGGAAAATACCAACTTTCCCCTTGGGGAAGACGCAAGGTCTCACAGTCTCTCGTGTCATTCTCGGACGAACCATAGCCCTTGATGAACTCCAACAAATCATCTCTGAAGGGAAATCTCCCCTACTTAAAGGGTTTATTTCTCAAAGGACCAAACGTGCATTCGATGCTTATCTTGTTCTGAACAGCAAATCAGGGAAAATTACCTTCCAGTTTGACCGTACAGAACGGAAAACATCGAACAAACCAAGTTCTGCTACGAAAAGTCCCAAGTCTAAGACTAGTGAAGAAGGAGAAGTCTCCGCCCCTAAGTCTGCTCCTAAAAAGCAAGTGTCCCGAACGACAAAATCTAAGGGGACAACGACTCGTACAAGGAAGACCAATCCGAAAGACTAATCTTTTCCCTCTATCATTGCTCAGAAAGCCATCCTCGCTAAGGATGGCTTTCTTGTTTAATAGCTCTATAAAAACGAAAAACACTACAAGGATCTGTTCCCTATAGTGTTTCTCTAGAAAGATTTGGTACCGGCTGTGGGACTCGAACCCACACTCTTGTGGAACTCGATTTTGAGTCGAGCGCGTCTACCATTCCGCCAAGCCGGCAAGGAAGGTTGCCCGAGCAGTGAACAGAATTTTGCATCAGGAGTCAAGATAAATGGAACAATTTCGAGCAACCGGGCGATAATTCTCTCAATTTTTTTGCTAAAGTGAGACTTGTCCCTTGACTAAGAGGCCTGAATTGTAGTCCATCAGAGCACGACATGACGATACCAGCCATTTTAGAGGAAAAACTGTCCGCTGCTTTACAGGTAGTTTTAGGTGAAAGTCTTCCCGAGTCATTCCATGCCTCGGTATCAGCATCAGCAGATCTGCGATTTGGAGATTACCAAAGTAACGTAGCAATGATTCTGGCCAAACAAGCTCGCACAAATCCCCGAGCTTTAGCTCAACAAGTCATTGACGCCTTGGATACGGCTGGTATCTGCTCAACCGAAATTGCAGGACCAGGTTTCATCAATTTCCGCATCCTCCCTGAGTTTTTCTCTTCAAGACTCACCTCCATGCTCAGCGACAATCGTCTGGGCGTAGATGAGACATCAAATCCCAAGACGATCGTTATTGATTTCTCCGCACCTAATGTGGCCAAACCAATGCATGTTGGTCACATCCGCTCAACCATTATTGGTGACGCGCTGTCTCGTATTGCTCGATTCATGGGACATACTGTAATTACAGATAATCACATTGGTGACTGGGGTACTCAGTTCGGTATGATCCTCTGGGGTTGGAAAAATATTTTAGATCAAGACGCTCTTAAGGCTAATCCCATCGAAGAATTGCTTCACGTTTACAAAGAAGTCAATCTGCTCTGCAAAGAGAAAGAAGGGCTACTTGAAACCTGCAAAGCTGAGCTTGTTAAACTCCAAGCTGGCGATGAGGAAAACCTGGGGATCTGGAAACAATGCGTTGCGGTTTCTAAGTCTGGCCTAGAAAAGATCTATGATCGACTCGATATTCACTTTGATTACTGGTTGGGAGAAAGCTTCTATAACGATGCACTAGCCCCCTTGGTCGATGAACTTATTGCATCTGGCCTAGCTAAAGAAAGTGATGGTGCTATTTGCGTTTTCGCAGAAGAAGGCTGTGAACCATCTGCGAGCAACCCCTTCCTTGTCCAAGATAAGGGTGAATGGAAACCCAATCCCTGCATCATTCGTAAGGCTGATGGTGGCTTCCTGTATGCAACAACTGACCTTGCTACACTGGATTACCGAATCAACACATGGAATGCTGATTCTATATGGTATGTTGTCGGAGCTCCTCAAGCTCTCCACTTCAAGCAAATCTTTGATGTACAACGTCGCCGCGGTAAAACTGGTGACTTCAGACACATTGCCTTTGGTTCTATTCTTGGTGATGATCGCCGCCCCTTTAAGACGCGTTCAGGAGATACAGTCTCTCTTCAAGATGTTTTGGATGAAGCTGTTGATCGTGCAAAACGTGTAGTCGCTGAAAGAAGCTCTGACATGTCTGAAGAAGATCAGACTAATGTTGCCACGATAGTTGGCATCGGTGCTGTTAAATTCGCTGAATTATCGCAAAACCGAATGACAGACTATGTCTTCAACTGGGACAAAATGTTGGCACTCCAAGGAGACACTGCCCCTTACTTACAAAACTCATACGTCCGAGTTCGCTCCATCTTCCGTAAACTTGGTGATCAACAATTTGATTGGACGAATCCATTGGCCATTTCAGAGCCTGCTGAAATCAACTTGGGACGCCAACTTGTCCGCTATGGCGAAGTTGTCCCACAAGTCCTTGATGACTGTCGGCCAAACATCCTAGCAGCTTACGTCTACGACCTGGCTAAGGCATTCCACTCATTCTATGAAGCGTGCCCTGTCCTTAAATCTGAAGGAGCAACAAGACACTCTCGTCTTGCCCTTTGTGAACTGACAGCTCGAGTGCTTCAACATGGTCTGAGCCTGCTTGGTATCCGCGTTCCTGATCGGATGTAACCATGAAGTCGGCTATTCTCAAAATTCTATCATTGAGTCTTGTTCTGGGAAGCATTGCCCTCTCAGAACAAGACCAAATTATTGAAACGCAGAGAGGGAGTGAAGTACAGGCCCCAGAAGAAGGGCTATCCATGGCTATTGCCACCAGTTCCCCAATAGCTCAACAGCACGTTGTAACTGGAATTGCCCATCTACTCTCCTCATGGGATGAAGCCGCCTATGTTGAATTCAAGCAGGCACTGGAATTAGACCCGAACTGCCTCATGGCTCATTGGGGGCTTGTATTTAGCTGTATACAACTACCCACAGACCACATCACTGACCGAAATACATCTCTCCAACGAATTAACGAAATCGTGGAGCTTGGAGGAGAGAACATCCCTCAAAGAGAGCTAGAATATCTAAAGGCTCTCAATCAACTTCTTCGACAGGAGAATAGATTAGCAGCACTCGTTTTTGCTGATATAGCTGATCAATGGCCACGCGACCCGTGGGCTCCCTTATTTCGCTGCATCGTCGAACGTGATGGATTCAAAGCCTCAGGATCCCCCAATGAGGGTCAATCGCAAGCAAGAGAACACATCCGCATCTATCTTCAAAAACATCCTGACACTCCCGTAGCGCACTTTATTAAAGCCCTGCTCGAGGAAACCAATCCTTCTATTGATGCAGAGACCATACAGTCTGCTAACCAAGCAGTAATGTGCAACCCTCAGTCTGCAACAGCTCACCTGCTTTTGGGATGTTTGCTCTTTCACCAAGGTGAATATGAAAGTGCCATTAATCACTTCCAAACAACAGAAGAACTGGCCTCAAAATGGCAAAAACAAAAGCAACTAACTATTGCTGATAATGATCTCTATTTTAAGGCAGCGACATGGCGTTCTGTAGCTCTCAGTTGTCTTGGTAAGGACTCGGAAGCACTCAAGTTAGCCCGCAACCTTATGCGCCTACCTGTAGACATTAAGCGTCCACAGTCTCGAGGGACAGCCTTCCAACTATGGGAGATCCAATCACTCCCTCTGCGTGTATCTTTAGGCCAAATAACTACACCATCTCAAAAGGCTTTAAATGAGCTCATGCCCAAAAGCCTAAAAGGGCTCCCGGCTTCGCTCAGTCCAGCTATACCTCTACTATGTAAGCAAGCACTTGTTGCACGCATGGGAGCCAAAGATCAACTTGGTGGATTACGCAACACGTGTCAGTCTATCAGTAAACTCACAGAAGCTCTCACTAATGGCCAAAAAGAAGCAGAGAAGGAGGGGACCTTATCTTTCTGGGCTCGCTCAGTCAGGCTCGCTTCTCGGCTAGAAGTAGAGAGCCAAGCCATTCTTTATCCCAACTCTGCAACCATTCTCCTACAAAAGGCAGAAGAACAACAAACCATAGAATCTCTTCTCATGCCGCCAAGCCTGCCCTACCCTGCAGAATGGACTTCTGCTCAGTATTTTTCTAAACAGAAAAACTGGAGACAATGTCTTGAATCATGTGAAATGGGATTAAAACGTTTCCCTAAACACAAAGGGCTTGAGCAGTTACGTCAACGTGCTCAGACTCATCTGAAAAATACAAATTCATAAGAAACTATCTATTCTCTCTAGTACATTTTAAACTGATAACAAACATCTATGAGCCAACAAGAATATCATCCATTTCTCGATCCTTCCTTCCAAGTCCCTTGGTCCAAGTTAAAGCCTGAATGTGTCAAACCTGACATGAAAGCCGCCATTGATCAGGCTCGCTCTCTCATTCAAGCAATCTGTGATCAGAATCCTGACCAAACAAGCTACGAGTCTACATTTGCAGCTTTGGAATCAGCTACTGAGGCTCTTAATCTCGGTTGGGGTCGTTTGATGCACTTACATTCTGTCATGGATAACCCTGAACAACGAGCTGCTATAGATGAAGTCATGCCAGAAATCGTGACCTTCTTTGCATCGATCCCGCTTAATCAGGCTCTTTGGGATGTGCTCAAAGTCGCAGCGACAGCTCCATGGGTCGATGAACTCTCCGACACGAAGAAGCGCTTCATTCAAGAAACTATTGCCGATTTTAAGGAAAGTGGCGCAGAACTTTCTGATACAGACAAGCAACGCTTTGCTTCTATCCAATCAGAACTTTCTGTACTCACGAAAAAGTTCGCAGACAACGTCCTTGACTCAACCAATGCGTGGGAACTCATCGTGACAAATCCTGACTTATTGGCAGGACTACCTGAAGCAAACATTGAAGCTGCTCGCCTTGACGCCCTTTCTAAAGGCCATGGTTCTGAATCGGAACCTGCATGGCGCTTCACTCAACAATACACATCCTACGCACCTGTCCTACAATTTGCCCATTCTGACGAGCTTCGTAAGCAAGTTTGGGAAGGAGCAGGATCTATTGGAACAGGCAAATTCGATAATGCCGAGTTGATCAATAAAATCCTGAAATTGCGCCAAGAGAAAGCAAATCTACTTGGGTTCAAGTGCTTTGCCGACTATACAACGTCCCGCCGAATGGCAGAAACAGGGACTAATGCTCTCGAATTTATTAACCATCTTCATGATGAAGTGAAACCCATGTTCCTCCAAGAAATGGAGGATATTCTCCGTTACAGAAACGAAAAAACAGGAGAACAAGCAACCATGCTACGTCCATGGGAAGTAAGCTACTGGGCAGAACTCCGTAAGCAGGAATTATACTCCTTCAACGAAGAAGACCTTCGCCCCTATTACTCTGTTTCTAAGGTCATGCAGGGAATGTTTGATATCTACTCGGGGCTCTATGGCCTCGAAGTTCGTCAGCGTCCTACATTCTATTCCGAAAATGGGGTTCGTCCTACCAATACCCCAGAAGATGCGGTCGAAGTATGGCATCCAGACGTTCTTTTCTATGAAATCTGGGATGCTAAGACAAAAGAACATTTGGGTTCATTCTATGCCGATTGGCATCCTAGAGATTCCAAGCGAGGTGGTGCTTGGATGAACTGTCTCAGCTGTGGTCTGCCTCCCATTAATGGAGCTCCTCGTCAACCTCACCTCGGTCTCATGTGTGGCAATATGACAAAGCCAGTGGGCAACACCCCTGCTCTTCTCAACCACCGTGAAGTAGAAACAATTTTCCACGAATTTGGACACCTCTTACACCAACTCTTAAGCAATGTTGAGGTGAAGTCTCTGTCTGGGACTAATGTTGCTTGGGATTTCGTCGAACTTCCCTCTCAAATTAACGAAAACTGGTGTTGGGAACGCGAATCTGTCGCCAAATACGCTTCTCATTTCGAAACGGGAGCGCCTATTCCCGATGAGCTGTTCGACAAGATGCGCTCAGCTCGTAATTACATGAGTGCAACGGCTTTCATGCGTCAATTGACTTTCGGCAAACTCGATTTGGAACTCCATGTCAGTACAGAAGCTTTCCTCAATCGCGATATTGAAGAAGTTGATCGGGAGATTTTGGCTGATTACCGAGTTCCTATGACGGAACAAAGTTCATCAGTAGCACGTCGCCTCACTCACATCTTTTCTGATCCGACAGGCTATGCTGCAGGATACTACTCTTACAAGTGGGCAGAAGTCCTCGAAGCTGATGCCTTCTCTCGTTTCCTCAAAGAAGGAGTTCTGAATCCTAAGACTGGCAGTGACTTCCGTCGTTGTATTCTAAGCAAAGGTAATAGTAAACCTGCAGGAGAGCTCTTCCGAGACTTCATGGGGCGCAATCCTGATGCTGAGGCTCTCCTCGTAAAAAGTGGAATTCACCAAGCATAATAATCTAGATTTATGTCCGACCAAAAACGCTTAGGCCTTGTAGGCATCGGTTGCGGAGCACGCACTCGCACCTACATGAAGTTGGCCTCTGAACAACCTGAACGCTATCGTATTATTGCGGGAGCAGATCCAGTCAAGGAACGTTGCGAGTTAGTTCGTAGTTATGCTCCCGAATCGGAACAAGCAGAAGTAAAACTCTTTGATTCGGCTGAAGCTCTTCTTGAGCAACCTAAATTGGGAGATGTGGCCATCATTGGGACGCAAGATAACTACCACTTTGAACCTTGCCAAAAGGCTCTTTCCTTGGGCTATGACGTCCTATTAGAAAAACCCATTGCAAAGACTCTCAAAGAGGCATTACTCCTCAAGGAGCAAGCAGAAGCGCTTAACCGCCGAGTACTTGTCTGTCATGTACTCCGATATACACCATTTTATAATACGATCCGTAACATCATCAACAGTGGTGAATTGGGGGACATTATTACGTTCAATGCCAATGAAGGTGTTGGTGCATGGCACTTCGCTCACTCATTTGTACGAGGTCACTGGGGCAATAGCATAACCTCAACCCCCATGATTGTGGCCAAATGTTGCCATGATATGGATATCCTCTTCTGGCTTCTTGGGCGCAAATGTCAATCGGTAGCTAGCTTTGGTGAACTCACTTTCTTTAAGCGTTCCACACTTAAGGCTCCTCGCCCCGACCGTTGCGTAGACTGGACAACTCCAGTTGGGGAAGATCCGTGGGATGCTCGCAAATATGCTACCAATGATGACGCCAAACGTTGGCTACGTATGGTCTATGATAAGGCAGAAACAGCCACGCCTGAGGAAATCTACGATTGGTTACGCACAAGCCCTTGGGGTCGCGACTACTTACAATGCGACAACAACCAACCTGACCACCAAGTGGCTATCATGCAGTTTGAAGGCGGAATCACAGGGACATTTACGATGACAGCCTTTGAACAAGGGCGCCATATTGAAATATATGGAACCAAAGGGAAGCTAAGAGCTGGCGTATTCTACAAAGAAAACGGGCCAGGAGAAATTACCGTACAAGACCACTTTGGTGGACCTGTACGAGTTGTTGAAATACCAGAACCAGGAGAAGGCTATGCTGGACACGGCGGTGGCGACTGGGGACTTGTCAACGAGCTATACGACGACATGGTCAACGTAGCCTCTCCTGCTGATATGAAGACTTCTATATCGCAATCTGTACACTCACATGTCATGGCTTTCGCCATTGAACATGCTCGTCTGTCTGGGCAGGTTGTTAACTTGAAGGACTTTGAAAGCCAAGTCATGGCCGGATCTCTAGCCTACTAACATTATTCCTCAGTTACCTGTTCCCTTCTTATTTTGAAATGAGCGGGAACAGGTAACTGCAATTCATTTATTGAAACTTTCCGTGAATGTGCTTGCTTTTCATGGCACAGCATGGTTTATTCCTTCCGTCTTACCTTTACATGCGCACGTGGCGGAATGGTAGACGCGCTAGATTCAGGTTCTAGTGGGGGCAACTCTGTGGAGGTTCGAGTCCTCTCGTGCGTACCAGTTTCTAAAAAACGCTGTGATTTATCAAAATCACAGCGTTTTTTGTGTTTTATCTATCACTAGAAACTAGCTTGGAGATACGTTCGACCTCATGATCTGGATCTCTCCACCAGTTTGAGCTCCAAATACGATACATCTTCCATCCTCTCGCCTGTAAGTACTTCCTACGATGATAGTCTCGGTCGCGAGTTGAAGGGGAAGTCGTATACAAATTGCCATCACATTCAATGCCTAGCATGTACTTCCCATTCTTCCGAATAGCTAAATCAATGCTATAGCCTCCAATGCCCACATTGACATCAACATCGAAACCTTTCGATTTCAAAGTACTACATACATGATCGATAAATTCATCGTTCTCCTGCTGATTCAAATCGTGGGGTTCATTACTCATCGAGAGCAAAATATGGCGAGCCAATTCACTATTCCTACTACTGACGGCATCCGCATACTCTAGATACTTTCTCAACAACCTAGGCCCATCGTTTTTCATATCGTCCACCTGTAACTCAGATGGATTAAATGAGGTCACTATATGGACCTTTTTCTTTGCTCGACTGATCGCTACATTCAGACGATTCTCACCACCACGCTGATTAAGCCACCCGAAGTTCCTAACAAGCTTTCCGTCTTCATTTTTGGCATATCCAATGGAAAAGATAATGACATCTCGCTCATCACCTTGAACACTTTCAATATTCTTGATGAATAACCCAATATCTTCTCCATTTTTACGTCTGCCAGTCTCTGTCTGTATCGCCTGCCCAAATTGAGCATCACGAGCAACTTCTTCATCAATCAAATCTTCAACAAGATCACGCTGAGAAGAGTTAAATGTAATCACACCGACGGACTCCTCATGTTGGCGTTCTTTGAAAAACGTCTTCAAAAGTCCAACAATGTACTGAGCTTCTGCTCTATTGGATCGATTCTCCCAACATGCATTTTCTATCCTATGGACTTCAATGGGAGGTCTTTCAGGATCAACAGCATTAGGAGACACTCTCAGTTTCCCATGATAAAAGGCATAATTCGAAAAGGCGATCAGCTCCTCATACTGAGCTCTATAGTGGAAGTTCAGCATGATGTCTCTATACTTAAAGCGAGCCAAGTCGAGTAAGCTTTCCTCTTCCAAGGCCGCACTACTCTCCTTTTCTTCAGCCTCATCCTCAGAATCTGAGTCTGTATCTGTACGTCCAGCTCCCAAACTCGAGGGACGCAACTGTTTATGATCTCCAGCCACTACCACTTTTTTGGCTCTCAAAATTGATGGGATACCTCGTTCCACGTACATCTGAGAAGCTTCGTCAAAAACAAGCAAATCAAATAGCCCTGTTTGCAAAGGCAAAATATCTGAAACGACCTCAGGTGTTAGAAGCCAAATACGAATATTGTTGAAAAGCTCAAAGTTAAATTTATCAATAAACTTACTAACGCTCCACTTTCGCTTACTCTCAATAACACGGAGCATCTCCTTGTACTTCTTAGACTTCGCCATCATCCCTATAGACTGGGTTAGGATGTCCGCCATCAGCTGGCGAGTTGCCTGCTGCTTCTTCTGCATTGTTTCCCCAATCCGACGCACAATAGTTTCGAATTGGTTAATATCTGTCAGTAAGGTTCTGTGAGATGCCTCAAACTGATCAATATGCTCGCGAAGTATCGACAAATATAGTTTATTGTTTGAACTGGCTATACTGTCTCCGTCTCGCTTTAACGCTGCCAACGTATTAGCATACTCCTGTTCAGCATGACTTAAACGCTCATATATAGGCTCCAAGCTCTGATATAAATCATAGTCCTGTATGCCATTTTGTACCTCATCAGGACTATCACACATCACCTGTGTAAGCTCTTTCTGGTCGTCGGTAAAATAATCGTGAATGATTTGGCTTGCAGCACTTTTGACCTTTCCTTTCGTCAGGAAACGCATAATGAAATTACGTTCTCGCCAACTCTGCACAACCTCCAACAGTTGCTTCAACCTTTGAGCTAACTCAAGCTGATCTCGATTGGTCAGATCCTTCCTCATCGAGTCTAGCCATGGATAAGATGTCTTGAGATCATTGAATCTCATCACGTTCTCTCCCAAAGACTCATCGCAAAAAGTCTCATAACTCTTCGTAAAAGCAGGAAAATCTTGTTCCAAGACCTTATTGTCTCGTCCGAGAATCGCCAACGAGCCATTTAGCTCACCATTCTTACTGATAAACTCTTGGTAATAACGGTAAGGTTCCACATGAGCTTGCCCCATGCAGTACATCTGATCTGAAATATCTTTGAGTGATTTTACTGCCTGATCAATTTCATCAGACAGAGGATTCAGGTTGATCTTCTGGTTTCCAAGGCCCTTGATATCCATCATCTGCTGTAATTGCTGATAGAACAGTTCCTTGTTCCCTACATCATCAATAAGTAGTGCAAAACGAGATAAATCACCTAAACGAGAGTAGACTACATCAAGAGCTGTTTTCTTCTCTGAAACCATTAGGACTGATTTACCCCCACAGACAAAATCAGAGATCAAACTCGTAATCGTCTGCGATTTACCCGTTCCTGGAGGTCCCTGAACAACTAGCTCATCTTCATTGTCTATGACTGACAATATAACCTCCTGGGAGCTATTCAGGTCATTAATATACACAAGATCGTGTTCAGATACATCAACGTTAGATGCGTCTTCTGAATCCTTATCAGCATAGAAATCTGAAGCGTCATTATTCCCCACAAGGTCACTGAGAAGGGGATTCAATACCTTGTCTCTCAGTATGGCATCAAAATCTCTCTGAATTGCATTGGCTCGTGTTGGGAATTTACCTAAGACAGCACTGCGGACAAGATGCATTTCCCCCTGTTTAAATTTGGGGAAATCCTTAGCCATATAATCCTTACAAGGTTGAAAAGACTGCTGCTCATAACGCAAGTTAAGATCACATTGCGCATAATAAGCTATGACATCATCTATAAACTGCTTCCCGTCATAACTATCCAAAGATTCATCTGGCAATTCCTTGTTGATGTTATTGAACTTACGATAGGCCAATATCAGCGTCGTATTGTAAACAATAT
>CAYNVM010000018.1:0-24019 GCA_964400645.1 uncultured Akkermansia sp.
TTGTCTAGGCTCTCTGAGTCAAGTGTGCCAAAGCCTTCGTCCAGGAAGATTGTATCAATTTGAGTATTACTCCCAGACATCTGAGACAATCCCAAAGCCAGAGCCAGGCTCACAATGAAACTTTCACCTCCAGATAAGTTAGTACAATCACGACCTTCCTCCGCATCTTGATAAAGGTCTATGACCTGCAGGCCTAAGTTTTTCGATCGATTCTGCTTTAATGTATATCGATCAGTTAAATTGACGAGTTGTCTATTGGCACAAGAAATAAGCCAGTCAAAAGTAATTTGTTGGGCATATTTCTTGAAGCCTTCCTTCTGGTTACCTAAAATTTCAAAAAGAAGCTTATAGTACTCAAGTTTTTCCTGCAATGGTGCTAACTCTGCCTTAAGCATTTCATTGTGGGCAATGGCATCATCATCCTTTTTCAACTCACTTTTGTTCTCAATAAGTTGATCGGTAAGTTGTTTGAGATCAGTATCTATACTGTTTATCAACTCTTCAATCTCTGGGAGAGATTGATCTGTGATATTTAATTCCTTTAGTCTTACACATTCAGACCTTTTATCCTCTAAAATCCGTCGAGCGACCTCTTCTTTATTCTTCAAGCTTTGGTGCTCGTCTTGTAATTGTTTGAGGCGCGAAGAATCTAGGAGTGCCTGGCGGTATTCATCTACACTAGAAAACAGGTGATCCTGTACGGCTTTCTTGAATTGTGTTTCAGCTTCACTATAGGCTAGCGATTTTTCTTTAACTTGCTGTTCGTCGGATTTTATTCTCTTGTTAATTTCTTCAATCGTAGCTTGGAGTGTCTTAAGATCAGACTCTCTTTCTTGAAGCGTACTCTTGAGTATTTGGATTTCTCCATTGAGTCGATTTGTACGTTGAATGGAACTTTCGTCTCCCCAATTTTTAGCAATCTGATCCTGAACATCTAACAGTTTCTGATTCTTCTCTGCCTGCTCAGTTCTAAGACTTTGCAATTTTTCTTGAAGATCTTTAACTTGAGGCTGTTTTATTTCTAATTCTTGCTGAGTTAACGCACAGTCGTGATTATTCTTTTCCACCTGATTGACTAACTTGGTGTAAGATTCTTCTCGCGCCTTCAATTCGTTAACGATATGTTCTGCATCAACTAAATTTTGAGGCAGAGCCACTTGCAATGGTTCTAACTCCTTCCATAAAGCCAAGCGCTTCTTTGCTATTTCAAGCTCTCCTTGGCTTTCTTGCAATTTCGTACTGTTATCCCTCAAGGCAGTCAAATGATCCTGCCTTCTCTGACACTCAAATTCTATATCAGTTGGGATTTCCTCATACGCTAGTTGCTTCAGATGAACATCTAACCTAGCCTTAATGTTTTGTTGATTTTCTGAAACTTTCTTCAGTTGTTGTTCGGCCTTCTTGAATTCGTTTTCTAACCGATCGTGTTCCAATTGGTTATTTTTATGAATTCCCTTAACTTCCTGAAGCTTACTTGTTGCGTTCTGTAACTCACTTTGCTGAACAGGATGTCTGTGCTCTCCTGGTGTAGAAGATCCACAACAAGGACAGACTTCATAGCGGCCTTCACAAAAGTCGCGATACAGTTCATCAAGTTTATCTTGAATATCAGATCTCTTTCTCAAGAGTTGCACCCTCTCTGAGCATTTATCTATGTCTGACTGCGTTTCTTGAAGAGGTCGTAAGGCGTCAACTTCCCTTCTGATCTGATCGATCTTTTGTTGTGCAGACGTTACACTTTGATCACTTAACTGAAGTTGAGGAATTAACTGTCTGAGTTCTTCTAAAAACTCAAGCTCTCTCTTAGTCTTGTCTTCAGAAGCTATCGATTTAAGTCTATCTTCTTCTTCCTTTGCCGAAGAAATAGCACGTTCAATCTCTTCAACTGTCCTCAAGCTACTATAAGTTACCCCATTTGTGTTGACTGATTTCCAATCCGAGAATCGACTTTGGATACTTTGCAACACGGAACCTAAAATAGCGTCACTCTGTCTTTCTTGTAGCGACTTCTTGTCTTCAACAGATCTCTTCTGAAGAGACTCCATTCTACTCTTAACAGAAGCAAGTTCCTTTTCAGCCTCTACAAGTTTTCTGTCTTCAGTTGTTATATCAACATCAATACGTTTTTTATCTACTACAAGTTCTTCTCTCTTACGCTCTAGTGGAACAAGTTCCGATTGAACTCGTTCTACCTCTGACTCTAAACGTGGTTGATCTTCCTCCTGCTTCTTGAGAGCAACATCCCAACTCTTTTGTTTGTTAGGAAGTTCTGTTTCCTTGACGGAGAGATCTGACTTTCCCTGATTCAGCTGCTTTTGAGTGCTCTCTAAGACTTCTTTTGCGTGAATATAGTTCTTCTCGATACCTTCAACTTCGGAAGCTCTGCTTCCTTTAGATAAGAGATCCAAATCGCCCCTTGAAGAAAAAGCCTCATATGCCTCTTTAGCATTTTGCAAATCTAACAATGCTTTCTTCTCTTCAGACTCTATTTTTTGAACATTTTCTATCCAAGTCTTAGACTTCTCTAGAGATTTCCTTTCTTCTTTGAGTTTTGAATCCTTCTCACTCAGCTCACGGACAACTGTTTCTAAGTCTTGTCGAGATTCAGAAGGTAAAACCTCCAGAGGGTTCTTACTGGCGATTTCTTTCTCAATAGCTGATTTATATTCAAAGACTCGATTCCCGATATCCTCATAAATCGCAGTTCCCGTGATAGTAGAAAGGACTTCTGCTCTGTCTTTTTCGTCAGCTTTAAGGAAGTTAGCAAACTCACCTTGAGCCAACATCATGCACCTTTTAAAGTTGCCGTAGCTCAACCCAGTTTCCTTCTCGATCCACTTTCCTATGTCTAAAATTTTTGTCGCGATTGTCTTAAAGTTTCCCTCACCATCATATTCTTCCAATAGACGAGTTGGCCCTCCAAAATTAGCAATAGCACCCTTCTTTTTTGTCCGCTTCTGAGAAGTTGACACTCTATAACGCTTACCTTTTATGCTAAATGTAACCCGTGCCATGCATGAGTCACAATTGGTATTCATCAACTCATTGTTTTCCTTATTTAAAGACCCATTCCCCTGTTGACGAGGTGTCTGCCCATACAAAGCATAGGAAATAGCATCAAGTATAGATGTTTTCCCTGATCCCGTTGGCCCTGTAATGACAAAAATACCAGCCTCACTCAGCTTTCTGAAATCAATGGTAAATCTACCAACTAGTGAGTTGATATTCTCAAAATCTAAAACTTCGATATTCATTGTCTTGTTGTTCTGGTTTAATCTGCTGAAATTTCGGAAACGATTTGCTTAAACAGGTCGACTATTTTTCCACGTTTTTGTTTCTCTATGGGAGTGCCCATATTTTTTTCATATTCTTCAAGTCGACGCTCAAAAAGTAATTCTGGCGTATACTGAGTAAGTCTATCTTCTGGGGAAAAGCTAGCACGACTTTCTCCATTCATTTGTTCCCTCTTTGCCACGAGACGATACTGAAGAATATCACTGTTAATAGCATTGAGTTGATCTCTAACACTGCTCACGTGATTCACTGTAGTAGCGACATACTCAATAAGAACCCAAACAGGTACTTGGAATTTCTGATAAAGGGCCTTTATTTCATTAATAATTAATGGGCTCTCCTCATCTGACTTTAAGTCAAAACGTCTGAACAGTGTCATTTCTGGGACGGGGATCTGAGTCACACTTCCATTTTCCCAACAAATAATCTGGTGGGTATAATCTGTCTCGTCTATTCCCATGGCTAATGGACTACCACAGTACTGAATTCTACCCTGATCCATTGATGAAGGTTTATGAATATGTCCGAGTGCAACATAGTCAAAAACACGGCTGAAAATACTGGCGTTGACAACGTCAAGTGTACCAATCAGACGTCGAGTCGAAGACGTTGTTTCCACTCCACTCACTGATAAATGCCCCATTGCAATAACTGGTAAATCCGGATGCTTTTCTTTCCACTCTGAGGCAAGTTCCGCTACACGTTTGTAGACGGCTTCAATTCCACGGATGTAAGATAAATCACTCCCTTCATTATCATCCTCCGGTACGGCAACAGACACATCTATCGGCCTCAAATAAGGAACTGCGCACACTAGTCCAATTTCAGCTCCTCGATTATCAAACAGGGGAATAAGACAATCATTCGCAGACTCCACACTTAACGTTGCCACCAAATGGACATGATAACGTTTCAAGAGAGGTTTGATACTGTTTAACTGGGCTACACCATCATGATTGCCTGCCGTAAGGATGACTTGGTGGCATCCTGTCTCATCTACTCGACTGAGGAAGTCGCTAAACAATTCTCGGACAGTTTCACCTGGCGAGGAGACATCAAAGATATCTCCAGAAATCAACAAGGCATCAGGTTTCTCTTGCTCTATCTGAACCATCATCCAACTGAGGAATCGTTCAAATTCATCAATTCGACTACGCTCCATCATTCGGTTTCCCAAATGCCAATCTGACGAGTGAAGTATCTTCATAGATTTTCCTTTTACTGTGAACTGAACCGTTCTTTCTTATCAAAAAAGTACAATTCCTGATAAGAACTACAAAATTCGAGATATCTATATAATAACAAATAAATGAGGAAATATCCTCAAAAAAATCGTTTTTTGATGTTAGGGTTATAAATTGAGAACAAAAAAACCGACTGGGGCAATCCCAGTCGGCTCCTATGAAGTTTTATTAACGAGAAATGTTCTCGGGTCTATCACTGATTGATCTCACCGAGATGGAAAGCGGCATGTACAACACGAGCAGCTTCATCAACACGGTTTTCATCAACGGTAACAGCAATCTTGATTTCTGACGTTGAGATCATACCTACAGGAATCTCAGCATCCGCCAGAGCTTGGAACATGGTAGCAGCTACGCCGGTATGAGAACGCATCCCAATACCAACTACGGAAATCTTGGCTAAACCAGCTTCAGTCTCAATGCGCACGTCTGTACCAAGTTCGGACAAAACTGGCTTAAGAGCTGCCTGAGCTCGTCCTAAGTCGTTGGTATGCATAGTGAATGATTGGCGGAAACGTCCATCATGTGCGACATTAGCGACGATCATATCGATGTTGATTTCAGCTTCGGCAAGAGCTCCAAGGATTTTGGCTGCATAGCCATTCTGAGAAGGAATGTTGGCAACCGTCACGCGCGACTGGCTGCGTTCAATTGACACGCCACGAACGGCGATTGATTCCATTGCGGGGATTTCTTCGTGCACGATAGTACCAGGATTATTGTTGAGAGAACTACGAACTTCAAAAACAACGCCGAATTTTTTAGCAAATTCAACGGAACGAGATTGCATCACCTTAGAACCACTAGAAGCCATTTCTAGCATTTCATCGTAAGAGATATCGTTAAGCTTCACGGCGTCCTTTACGACTCTAGGATCACAGGTGTATACACCGTCAACGTCGGTCAGAATCTGACAGATATCAGCCTTGAGAGCCGCTGCAATAGCAATAGCAGAGAGGTCGGAACCACCACGGCCAAGCGTATGGATCATTCCATCTTCTGTAACACCTTGGAAGCCTGCACAAATTAAGCAATATCCATCATTGAGGTATTGCTGCATCCGCGTTGGATCAATGTTCTTAATGCGACCTCGAGTATGAGAACCGAAAGTACAAATACCCGCCTGGGCTCCAGTCACAGAAACCGCCTTATGCCCCATTTCTTCCAAGGCCATAGTGAGCAAAGCAATTGACTGCTGTTCACCTGTGGCCATAAGAACGTCAAGTTCGCGTTCCGATGGGTTTTCTGAGATCTGTTTTGCTAAACCGATAAGTTTATCCGTCACACCACTCATTGCCGAAACAACGGCAACAACTTGGTTTCCTTCACTGAGTAATTTGTGGATACGCTCAGCAACATTGCGTATCCTATCAATCGTACCAACGGAGGTACCTCCATACTTTTGGACTATGAGAGCCATGGTTTATATACGTTCAGATGGTAGGGGTAGAATTTGAGTCAAATTGTTCAATGCGCAAAACGCTTGGCGATGTGCCTACGTTAGGTAAAAGGATAATTCCGGCTAGGGCATTTTGCAGTTGTTCCCACGGGCAAGCATGCAGAATGAATACTAGGTTATTCCAAATTCGGCCGTCGATCGTCTCGTGATCAAAAGAAGTGGAAGTCCCCGAAATGCCAATGTTCAAGCGTGCCAAAATCGACGTAATGTCAGCAATGACCCCCGTGCGGTCTTCGACCTGGAAACGAACATAATATGGAGTCACGGTGTCGTCTACATCCATGACTCTACATTCAGAGGAATACGGATGGAAACCTGTGTGATATTTGGGATGTCGGCTCTCACGCATCGCTGTAATAGCGTCACTAATCACAGCCGAAGAAGTCGGATTCTTCCCTGCTCCTCTCCCGTAGAAGAGAGTCTCGCCAACGATATCCCCATTCACAGCAATGGCGTTAAAGACCCCATTGACAGATGCTAAAATATGATTCTTGGGAACAAAACTAGGTTGAACACGCAATTCAAGAGAATGATCAGAATGACTTCTAATAACAACTAGAAGTTTAATTGTGTATCCCAATTTATCTGCAAATCTAAAATCGCAAGGAGAAATATGTTCAATTCCTCCCACATAGATCTTTGAAGGATCTATTGTCGTCCCATATGCTAGCATGGCTAGGATAAGAGCCTTGTGTCCAGCATCCCACCCATTCACATCAAAGCTTGGGTCAGCCTCAGCATAACCAAGTTCCTGGGCCTTAGCGAGAGCCTCACTGTATGAGGTCCCCTGCTCACTCATTGCGGACAGGATGTAATTGGATGTCCCATTGATAATCCCAATGATTGACTTGATGTGATTACAAATCAATGAATTGCGAAGGCTCTCAATAATAGGAATCCCCCCACCAGCAGATGCCTCAAAGTAGATTGGCACCCCTAGTTGAGCAGATAGCGTAAAAATCTCAGTGCCACGCTCAGCAAGCAAAGCCTTATTTCCTGTTACAACCGGCTTACCTGCCTTCAATGCTGAAACAATCAAATCATGAGCGACAGTCGTTCCGCCAATGAGTTCAATAACAATGTCAATATCAGGATCATCCACCAACTCATGCCAATCATCTGTCAGCTGATCCTCTGGGATTTCAACCTCGCGAGTTTTGGTCTTGTCGTGAACAGCAACCTTCTTGATTCTAAAAGGAATCTTGGCACGAGCCTCTAACAAATCGTGGTTACGCTGAATGGCCTCATAGACCCCCGTACCAACGGTGCCTAGCCCAGCTAACCCCAGAGATATAGGTTTCTCGTTTTGTTTTTCCTGATCCATGAATGCTATGAACGGCGCAGTAATATATCGTATCACCGGCTTCTGACAAGCTTCATTTCATTCCCTTGCGAGAATTCAAGTCATTCGTCTTTCAGCTAATTCCGTATATTCTCCATTACCTCTCGACGCTAGCTGTCAAAATACTGATAGATGACTCATTATTTATTGTTTGGGTTGAATTGGCGCTAGGAAAGGAGTTTAGCAGAATCTGCACTTCCATAGATTGATCAAAAAAATCATACAATCTAAACACTCGTTCTACTAATTAATCTCCCTTGTACTTGTCCATTGTTTATTTCTACGATAAGTTAAGCTCCTATGGCAAAGATCCTTGAAATCCTTCAGTATGGGCATCCCACATTGAGAGAGGTCTGTGCGCCAGTTCAAGTCTTTGATGAGGAATTGGCCACCTTACTTGAGGATATGAAGAGAACTTTGAAAGAAGGAGGAATTGGTTTAGCCGCTCCCCAAGTGGGCAGACCTATTCAGCTCATCACCATCGATATCCCTTCTTCCGACAAAACAACCACTTACATTTCCGTGAATGGAGAGCGATGCCAACTCGAAGACATCATGCCCCTCGATTTCATCAATCCTGTCATCGAGCCCTATGGCCCAAAATCAACCTACACTGAAGGGTGTTTAAGCATTCGAGACGTCTACGCTCCAATCAGAAGGCGAAGCAAAGTCCGCGCGATTCTGCCTTTGGTTGATGGTCGTACCTTAAAGCTAGAATGCAATGGATTACTTGCCCGCTGTCTTCAACATGAGAACGACCACCTGCATGGCATCCTCTTCACTGACCATATCGACAAAGAACCACAGTAATTGCAACTCTAGGCACAGGAATTCAAAACCCACTTACCATCAAACTCATTTTCTATAAGAACAAGCTTGCTCTCGTACCCTTGACCAAGTAGACAACTCCGCACTTCCATGATCGACCTACTCAATGATGCATTAACGCACCTTTCCACTTTTTTGTGGGGCTGGCCTCTACTGATTCTCTTATTAGGTACCCACTTGTATCTAACAATTCGTCTAAGATTTCCACAACGCTACATTCTTACGGCTCTGAAAATGTACTTCAGCAAAGATGAAGCCGATAAGGAGGGCGACATTTCTCAGTTCAGCGCCCTCATGATTGCGTTGGCCGCAACAGTAGGTACAGGAAACATCATTGGCGTAGCACTCGCCATTACCATAGGCGGACCTGGTGCCATCTTCTGGTGCTGGATCACTGGCATTCTTGGGATGGCAACTCGATATGGGGAAGGCCTCCTATCAATTCGCTATCGAGTAAAGAACAGCCATGGAGAAATGGTGGGAGGTCCCATGTACGTTCTCAGACAAGGTCTTGGCCTCAAGTCTTTGGGTGTTATTTTTGCTATACTGACGGCCATTGCAGCATTTGGCATTGGGAACGTCACCCAAGGTAATGCTGCGGCGACCTTATTGCAGGAGACCTGGTCAATTCCCACCTGGGTCACAGCTTCTGTTCTTACTCTACTGACCGCAGTCGTCATGCTAGGTGGTATCAAAAGCATTGGTAGAGCATGTGCATGTCTCGTGCCTTTCATGGCTATTTGCTACATCTTAGGTTGCTTAGTAATCTTGGCCACACAATATGAGTATGTAGGCCCTGCCATTGAAACGATCATTGAATCAGCTTTCCGAGGCAGTGCTGTCGTGGGAGGTTTTGCCGGAAGTACGTTAATTGCCGCCATGAGAGCTGGAGTATCTCGAGGCCTTTTCTCCAACGAAGCTGGCCTTGGCTCAGCTCCTATCGCTTCGGCTGCTGCAAAAACTGCTAATCCCATTCGCCAAGCGCTTATCTCATCAACGGGACCTTTTTGGGACACCGTTGTTATCTGTGCTCTCACTGGGTTAGTTATCACGACAAGCGTCCTTGCTCACCCTGACATCTCGTTCGACAACGGGAAATCTCTCACGTTCGATGCCTTCAGCAAAATTCCTTTCGGGATTGGAACCCCAATTCTCTCACTCAGTCTCCTGACATTCGTTATCTCTACAGTTTTAGGATGGTCATACTTTGGTGAAAAAGCCATGGAATTCCTCTGTGGTAAGAAAGCCATCTTCCCTTACCGTCTTGTCTGGGTAGCAGCAGTCTACTTTGGCTGTGTGGCTAAGGTCGATCTTGTCTGGAATTTCGCAGACTGCGCCAACGCTTTGATGTGCATCCCTAATTTGATCTCGCTTATTTTCCTTTCTGGGGTCATTGTGACTGAAACCAAATATTATCTGTGGGGCAACCGCATCAATGAACATGATGATCGGGAGCCCTCAGCTCTCATTGACTAATTGTGAGGAGACGTGAGTTTCTCCGCAACTCATGTCTCCAACCAATCCCCTTCGATTTTCATCATGCCTGTAATTGAAATCGTTTTGTTGGGTCTAGCACTTTCGTTAGATGCCTTCTTTGTTTCGTTCTCCTACGGACTCATTCTCAAAACACACCGTCATACCAATGCTCTTCGTTTAGGGATTGCAACTGGTCTGGGACAGTTTGTTATGCCTTTGTTGGGCTACTTGTCGATGACTTTTGCTTACCGCCTAGATCAATTCCGTAGTAGTATCGAAGCTTGCGACCACTGGATTGCCTGCATCGTTTTTGTTCTTCTGGGGATCAAAGTCTACAAGGAATCTCGCGATTCTTCTCCTTCTGGAGATGTACCTAATCAACCCACTGCGAAGGAGACGTTATCTTTCTTCCAACTAGTAGCTATCGGACTTGCCACTAGCATCGATGCCTTTGTCGCCGGCATCAGCATTTACTTCATGGTTAACCCTGCAGGTTCGACGGCCACCTCCTCCACCTTGCCTCTTGACGCTATTCTAGCGGCAATGACAATTGGTTTGATCACGCTCACTTGCGCCTATGTGGGATTCATGATTGCCAAGACTCTCCAACACCTGCCGACTCGTCTCCTTGGAGCTTTTGCGGCTCTCGTTCTCATTGGGTTAGGCATCAAAATTGTGATCGAACACATGAGCTGTTAATCACAAGTTACCTACTAACAAACAACAAGATAAGCACTATATCGAATAGAGCTAACCACGAGAGTCCAGTGCCAGAATTCTGGCCATTGAATAGCTATTGTATCGCTGAAATCTGGCTTGCTAATAGCCTCTCTCCATGTATAAAGATAGGCTACCAATGAAGCCGACTGATGCAAGGGACATTCCTGACTCCATTTTGGAGCAAATGAAGGAATTCCGCACCCACTTGCGACAGGCAAAATTGTGGGAACTGCTCTGCATTTTAGGCATTGTTCCTCTTGCTTCCCTCATTCTCTTTCTCATCTCAGACCGATTCTGGGATACACCGGCTGTAATTCGGTGGCTACTGATTCTCCCGACAATTCTCTCGTGGATTATCCTGCCAATTTGGGTCTGGTATCGTTGGTTTTACTTAAAACAAACCCCTCGGCAATTAGGCAAATACCTATCACTCTTTGACCAGTCTCTGGGCGACCAAATCCTAAGTCTCTTCGACCTAGACGTATCATCTGCCTCTCGCAACAACTTCACGGCCACCTCTCCTGCTCTACGTCGAGCAGCTATGGCTCAACTTGCTGAAGAACTAAAAGGACGCAACTTTATGGAGGTTCTACCTCCCTCTCAATTGCGTCTAGGTATTAAGGTCCTCCTCTCTCTGTTAGGAGTTATCGCTCTTGCTAGCCTCATTATTCCTCACGCATGTGGAAATACTTTTCTCCGTTGGTTGAATCCATGTTCAGAAAGGGAGCGTTTCACCTTTGTTAGAGTCAATCCTCTGCCGAAACAAATGGTCGTAGCTAAAGGCGAGTCCATGGATCTCCTCGTCTCGCTTCAAGCCGATAGTCAAATTCTACCCGATCAAGCTAGCTACCACCTAAAAAGTCAAACGCAGAGAACGATCTCGAGGCAAGACTCCACCTTCGTTGTCACAATCCCGGCACTCAGCAAAGAAGACACTCTCCAACTTCGCATAGGTGACTATACGCACAAAATGCGCCTTATTCCTCGCTCCCGCCCTGAATTGGACTCAGCATCGGCAGAAGTTTCCCTTCCTGCTTACCTCAATCGTCCGAGCTCTAATGAGCCCATGAGAGGAGGGACCATCTCCGTACCCGAAGGTTCTGAAATCTCATTAACAACCATTTCGACACGAGAACTAGCCAAAGCAAAGATCACTCCAGACAACCTCCAACCAAAGATTGTTGGCAAGACAATGGTTCTCGATCCCATTGTCGTTGGGAAAGATACGCTTGAATGGTCAGTCGTATGGACGGATGTCGATGGGCTTTCATCATCTCAACCTGTCCATATTTCTGTTGTCCCTTACCCCGACAAAAAACCAGAAGTAGCAGTCAGGGGCAATTCAAACAATAAGTACATTCTTGCTGATACAGCCATCCCTCTCGAAGTCGAAGCCTCTGATGATTTTGGCATTGCCGAAGTAGGTATTGCATGGTCAGGTGAAAGCTCTCTCCAACAACAAGCCCAAGGAGAGACCTCTCAAAACGCCAACTCTCAGCACGGAGAAATCAGCATCCACAAAGGTCATTCCACTGAAACCTCCTGCCACGATACCTATGTCTTTAGAGCATCCGATTTGGGGATATCTCCTCAACGTGTCGTTCTTCAAGCTTACGCAAAAGATTTCTATCCAGACCGCTCTCCCGTCTACTCTGAACCATTAGTCCTTCACATTCTCTCCCCAGAAAATCACGCTGAGATGATCCGTCATTCAATCGATCGCCTCTCTGGAAGCTTGGAAGAATTGTCTCGCTCGCTTGATTCAATGGAGGATGAGATCAAAGCTCTCAGTCAACAAAATGCAGAGGAATTAAGACAAGCTCCTGTTTCAGACAAACTCCACCGATTGGAGCAGGATGAGATCACTCAACGGCGCAACCTCCAGGACCTCATCGAACAAGGGGAGGCCATTTTTACAGAAGCAACTCGCAACCACCAAATTGATCCTGAGGGGATGAAGAAGTTCATGAGTAGTCTCCAACTATTGGAAGCTCTCCCCTCTGGCTCTCTCAAACAAGCTCAACAAATGCTCGGTCAGGCAGCTAGCCAAGAACTCGATGCTACTCAGAGACAGCAGTCGCTCTCTCAAGCGGACCAAGCTCACAGTAACAGCGCAAGCCAAGTACGCAACGCCATTGCTAACTTGAGCAAAGCCACGAAAGACATGGAAGCTGGCACTTTTGTGGCACGTCTAGGGCATCTCTCAGGAATGGAATTGTCCATTGCCAAATCTCTCGTTGACCCTCTGCAAGCCTCCCCTGGGCTCAATTTGGGTGAACTTCCTCCTTCAGGCAAACGCAACTTAGACACTATTCTAGCCCTACAAAAATCGACCACTAAAGATATGCGTTGGCTCGTTGAGGATTTGGGAAATTATAAGTCGCGCAACAGCAATCCCATCTATAGCGACCTCTACCAACAGATGTCCGATGCTGATCCTGCCAAGAAAATGGAAAAGATCCAAGAGCTCGTCTCCCAAGCTCTCCCTGGCATGGCTATGGAACACGCCCATCGACTTTCTCTTCTCTTGGACAACTGGAGTAAATTGTTGGAAGAAGAAAAGAAAAAGGCTCCCGAAGGTGGTGGGGGTGAAGGAGGAGATGCTTCTCCAGAAGAAATACCTCAGTCCGTCTTCGAATTGATGCTAAAGCTCATGCGCATGATTCAGCAACAACAAGATATCCGCATGAGGACACGTGCTGAAGAACAACTCTTTAGGAAGGAGGTCAATGCCTGATGAAACACCTTCATCTCTCTACTATCCCCGTGATACTTCTCTTAGTCCTCATCTTGACGGGGACATACGCAGAAGAACCCACTAGCCAAGAGGCCTTGACGACGCCCACTCCTCAGCCCTCCCCAAAAGAGGCCACACCTGAGAGACAGGTCACTGATGCCAGCACGAAGTTAGCCGATGAGCAAGATGAGCTCCAGGCTGACCTAATGGATCTTATCTCCACTCAATCGGACGCCAAAGTCATTAAGCTTCTCAAGCGTTGTCAAAAGGCAACCAACGACGCCGTTGATTTGTTAGAAGTTGGCAATACAGGAGGTCAAACCATTGCTGCCCAAACTGAGGTAATTGAACTAATCTACAAGGCCACCAAGCAAATGAATTCAGATTCTCAAGGAAATCCGAAGCCTGGGACAAACACCATGATGACCATGATGGAACGCATGCTTGGTATGGAACAACAGGCCAAAAACAGTCGCGCTCTGACGGCTGGCAATGGCACTGGAGGTGAGGGAGCTTACGAAGGAAGCCCTAACACAGAAGCCGTAGAAGCCATCGATACACAATCGACCTCCAAAGAACGAACCGTTCCCAAATCGACAGGTTCAGGCGTCACAGAAATGCCTGAAGAATTCCGGGAAGTGATGGACGCCTATAATAAGACTCTCCAATAATCATGCGCTCACTCCTCTCTCCATCTTTAGCACTCATTCTCGTGACCTCTCTGCTCACGGGTACGCCCCTTTGTGCTGAGGAGTCCTCTGACCGTGCCTTATCAGGACTGTCTCGTGCTCAAGATGAAGCCATTCCTCCTCAGGTTGAATCAATGTACGTCAAAGCTCTCGATTACCTAAAAGGAGCACAACAAAAGGACGGAGGATTCGAAGGATCCTATGGCGACGATCCTGCCACGGCGGCATTCTGTCTTCTCAGCGTTTTAGCTCACGGGGAAGATCCTGAAGTTGGCCCTTACGCCACAATGGTTCAGCGCTGTCTAAACCTCATTCTGAATCAGCAGAATGATAAAACTGGCTTCATTGGATCCACGATGTATTCGCATGGGTTTGCGACTCTAGCTCTAGCTGAAGCCTACGGATCTGTGAGCAACGACCGCATTGCCCCTGCTCTACAGAAAGCCATCAATCTAAGTTTGGAAGCCCAAAAAACAAATCCATTCAAAGCATGGCGCTACCAACCGACAGCCACAGATGCAGACACAAGCGTCACGGGCTGCATTATGGTATCTCTCTTCGCTGCAAAAAATGCCGGGATTGGTGTTCCCGATGAAGCCATTGAAAATGGGCTGAAATATTTAGCCTCTTGCCGCGATGCTGAAGGATCATACGGATACACATCGCCTGGTGGCCAATCCCTTGCACTCTCCGCAATTGGCTCACTGACCTTATCTCTCGCTAAGGAACGTGATGATAATTCCTACAACCTCACATTGGATTTGCTAGGAAAGAAAGTGCAGACACGCGACAGTAACTACCCCTTCTACTTCGAATATTACATGGCTCAGGCTCTCTTCCATGGTAAGGAAGAATATTGGCGACGTTGGAATGCCAACAATATCCGCCTCATGTCGGTGAGTCAGTCCCCCAATGGTTCATGGCAATCGTCGTATTCAACGGGTTTCACGACGGCTTTTGCCCTTTTGTCTCTAGCCGTTAACTACCGTCTACTCCCCATTTATGAAAAGTAAGTTTCTCATCACCTTGCTTGTGGGGTTAGGCGCCCTATCCCATGGGAAAGAAAATCCAAGTCCTTCGGAACAGGCTGAGATCTATCTCTCTGAGAACGACCGAATTTCTGGCACCGTGGAGTCTATGTCTGGAGACAAAATGGCTGTCACAACACCCTTTTCAGCCAAGGCCTGGTCGATACACCGGCCTTCAGTAAAATCGATTTTCTTTGAACGTCCCCTTCCTACAGACTCTCCTCTCAAAGATAGAATCTATGTCCGCAATGATGCCCAAGAAGTCATCCCTGCCCATATCCGTTCTATTGATGAGAATCGAGTCGTCGCAGATACCCATTTCAGCAAATCCCTATCTCTACCTCGCTCGGCTGTCGAATCCCTTCAGTTTAGCACAGTGACTCGAAACCCACTGTTTGCGGAACCTCTCATGAGTGAAGGGTGTTGGACTGATAATATGCCTTCTGAAAATGTCAGCATCTTCACCAGTGCTTTCAAGCGAGTTAATCCTGGGAATCACGATCCTAAGGTCGTTCACCTTCCTCCCATGCCATGGACTAAGTTGCTCAAATGCGATCTGAATTCATTTGAAATCGTGCTCAGTTATTCACTTGGAGCTATCCCCGAGAGGCAACCTGTCCAAGGCGTCACCCTAATGCTCCAAGGGAAAATTCCCGATGAGACAAAGCCTCAGACAGATTGGGAGGAGCTCAACCTCATGATCAGGCTCGATCAAAATACGTGGTATTTATCCACCAAATCCGATTCAACTGAACAACAACTTTTAGAAGTCCCTGCCCCCCAAAGCCAAGGGAAGAAACAAGATCTGGTCATTCATGTATCTAAAGTCGACTCTGAATTAGTTCTCGACGTGACCCTTAACGGAGAAAAGAGCAAGAAAGTTCCCATGGGTATTCCTATGCTCAAGGATGCTTGTTTCATGATTAACCCTCACATCCCTCAATTCTTCGTTTACCGTCTTCAGCTGAACAAATTGTGGTCCTCCTATGACCGAGATATCCCCTCTGGATTAGACAACCAAGATGTCGTCGATACTACTGACGACGAGTGGATCCCTGGACGTCTCCTCTCCTATGACGGCAATAAAGGTCAAGCGGTGATCTTGACGGGCGACGAACGCCAGCTGTCCATCCCATCGGAGTTCATTTCCTCTCTCTACTTGGCAGAGCCTACGGCAGGCCATCGCTCGGATGAGAACATTGACCAAGCAGTCACCAGAATTACCCTTGTAGATTCCAGTTGTTTGTTGGGAGTCGCCAAATCTATCAGCAACGGTAAGTTGTCATTCCTGCATCCCATATTAGGGCAAATCTCAGTCCCGATGAAGCTCATCCAACGGATCGACTTCTTCGATCAAGTTCCACCTCGCCGCTCACAGCCATGAAAGCACTCTCTCTACTAACTATAGTGAGCTTGCTCTCACTCTCTTCTGCGCTCTCTGATGAGGTTGCAATTCTCACTCTCACCAATGGCGATCATTTCCCGGTTTCGATCTGTCCAACTTCGGGGCAGAAATCCACGTTCCGCCTAAGCTCTCCCTATCTCTCTGAACCCGTTGATGTCCCTTTGAGCGCCTTAGACTCATTAGAATTCCAACATTCAGTGGTAGAATCGCCCACGGATGCCCAATTGGTGTTAAAGTCCGGAGAAACAATTCACGGTCAACTCATCACCCTTAAGGGATCTCACGTCCAATTTCTCCCCAGTTGGGGGACTCAAATCGAGGTTTCCACGGATCAATTAGCTGAGCTCAAAGTAGCTCCTGCTCAATCTATCCTCTACCAAGGAACGTCCTCTGCTAACGGTTGGATTGGGTTGAGTACGCCCGATAATAAGCTCAAAAGCAACTGGAGTCTCTCGGATGATCGTTTCGTCTCTCAGCCTCCAGGTGGCGTCATTGCTCGAGATATGGCGATGCCTTCGGCAGTTCATCTCCGAGTAGCTCTTCAGACCCGCAACTTTCCTTTTGTGAAGTTCTCTCTGTGGGGTGATGCTGTCCAAGGTAATGGTGAATCAGAACAACGTCCTTCCATCACTAACTTCTCGATTCTTGGAAATACAGTTGATGTAGAAGAGGATCACATGGGCTACTCTTACCACGTCGGTTATGAGTCCATGCAGATCAACTCGACGCCTTCAACCACGTTTATTTTCGACATCTTTGCTGATCGAGAAAATGCGCGCTACCTTTTCTATAAGGATGGGACTCTCATCCACGACTGGCAAGCGGGAGACTGGAAAGAAAACATCACGGATGAAGCTGTCCCTAAAGATCAGGCAGAACGCTTTGGGACCGCTCTGCTCATCCGAGCCTTTGATAACAATACTCAGATCCACCGCCTTGAAGTCTCGCGTTGGAATGGCATCAGCCCTGGCCAAGAGCTTCAAACCGCCAATGAGTCCCTGCCCCCTCTTCCTCCTGATGAAGCAGAGGGTCGCGATGTTGTCACTCTCGTCAATGGGGATGCCGTACGAGGCAAAACATCAACTGACGAAAACGGCAATCTCATCGTTGAAACGGCTCTCTGCCAACTTACCATTCCTAGAGATCGCATCCTGCAAGTTCAACAAGCAACATCCCCTCGCCTTGAGGGAGACTCCTCGTCTCAGCCCCCTGTCACCTTCACGTCGGGGATCAAACTGTCTTTGGTGAATGGATCCGTCCTTTATGGAGAGCTTGTCGCTCTTTCAGATGAATCCTGCACGATCTCCTCACCAACCTTGGGCAAATTAGTTATTCCCTCAACGCAAATCGTACGACTCTCTGTCGTTGGCGAATAACCTTCACCTCTTCCAACAACAAGGCCTGTTCCCAACAATGTGAGAACAGGCCTTGGAAATTCAAATAAGGCTCAGTTGATTAACGGTAGCTAAGACCCTTCACCTGTTTGGCCAAATGGTCCAAAACAGCCTTGTGGGCTTCATCAACTTCCTGAGCGGTGAGCGTCCTGTTCGCTGCACGATAGGTGAAGCGATAGGCAATGGACTTTCTATCAGCTGGCAACTTCTCGCCTGAAGGATCGACAAAGATATCGAAGCACAACGTGTCCGTCAGCAACTTCTGCTTAGCCGATGCAATGGCCTTTTCAATGTCAGCATTGCGAGTACTTGCTGGCACTTCCATAGCGGCATCACGTGTCGACCCTGGATACTGAGGCAAATCCAATGCCTTAACAGGAGCCGTAGCAATTTCTTGAAGCTTGCGCAAATCAAGTTCAGCCACAAAGAGAGGCTTGTTCCAACCCAATTCACGGCAACGTGCCAAAGAAAGGCGAGCCATGTAACCACAAGGCTTACCATTCAATTGGATGTCTGCACCATACGCAGCAGCTTCGCGATCCTTAGCAGGAACTGTCGTCCATTTACCGCAAGGAACGAGTACTTGCAAAACAGCCAACAAATCTTCCCAAGTAGCTTGAGCAGGCTTGCTGTTCTTCCATGAAACAGGAGTCAGATCACCTGTCATCAAGATACCGAGCGTATCCTGTTCGATGTCCTTTCCCTTACCCCCACCCGTGTTGCGGAAAACTCGACCTAACTCAAAGTAACGGTGAGCTGTCACGCCTTGGTTGGCATTGCGCATCGTTGCTGCAATCAATCCAGGGCTATGTGCAGGGCGCAATACCGAGTGATCTTCGCTCAATGGCAAAGAGACTCGAATCAAATCCCCATCAAACAATGGACGCAATGGCAGAGAATCCTTCACCTGAGCGATGGTCACATCGCTTGATTCGGAAGCAATGAGCTTGATGGTCTGGATTTCATAGAAGCCATTAGCGGCAAGCTTACGTCTCAGGCTCATTTGGAAATCGTAGGCACGATCATAACTTGATTGCTCGGAGAATGGGCCTTGGTAACGAGCAGGAATATTATCAATGCCGTACACACGGATGATTTCTTCCAACAAATCGCAAGGACGGCCCAAATCAAGACGCCACGGTGGGATCACCCATACCCCGTTGTTGTCAGGAGATTCCAAACCAAGGCCAGTCAAAATAGCAGAAGCCTTTTCAGGAGAAATCACACCACCTGACATTTGATCAAGCAAAGCCCAATCAAGCTTCACATGGTGGAGCAAATGAGTCACGGAGCAATCCGTTCCTTGTTCAGAGAAAACCAACTCACCTTCTTGCTGAGCATCTTCTGGATACATCACAGGTGCCTTCCCGGCTACAAGAGCAGGAGTTGCTTCGCCACCGGCCAATTCAAGAATGAGTTCTACAGCACGACCTGAAGCGCGGAGAACATTCCAAGGAGAAGTTCCACGTTCAAAGCGATAGGAGGAATCAGAACTCAAGCCCAAGCGACGAGAGGTCGCACGGATGTGAGAAGGATGGAACCAAGCCGATTCAAGAACAACATCAGTCGTTGTGTTCGTGACACCACTTTCTTCACCGCCCATCACACCTGCAAGGCAAAGGGCCTTACCTGATTGGTCGCCAATCACCAAATCGTTTGAATTCAATTGGTAGGTAACGCCATCGAGAGCCAAGAAAGATTCGTCATCGTGTGCCGCACGAACCACCAATCCGCCATTGATCTTGGAAGCATCAAAAGCGTGCAAAGGTGTGCCCAATTCGTGAAGGACAAAGTTGGTAATGTCGACGACATTGTTGATGGGGCGCAATCCAATAGCCACAAGGCGTTCTTTCAGCCATTCGGGACTATCCTGCACCTTAACATTGCTGATCTTAACAGCGGTATAGAAAGGACAAATCTCAGGTGCGTCGAGGCGAATGAAATCCCCGGCTTCCGTTGTCGTACGCTTGCGAGATGGATCCGCCTTCAAGGCTCGTCCTGTAATCGCGGCCAATTCGCGAGCCATCCCCCAATGTGATAACAAGTCGGGACGGTTAGGCGTCACTTCAACCTCAACAATGGTATCGGCCTTAACAATCGAGGCAATGGGCGTTCCCAAGGTCAAATCATTAGGCAAAATCCAAAGCCCGTATTCCTTGTCAGGAAGTCCCAATTCAGAGGCGGAACAGAGCATCCCACAGGATTCGATGCCACGAAGTTTACCCACCTTGATTTCAACCCCACCAGGCAAAAGAGCACCCGGCAAAGCACAAGGCACCTTGTCGCCCACCTTGTAGTTCTGAGCACCACAAACAATTTGACGCAAGGGGCCACCGTCACCCACGTCAACCTGACACACCTTCAGGCGGTCAGCTTCTGGGTGCTTTTCTGCGGCCACAACTTGAGCGACAACAACAAGATCAGATTCAACGCCCTGCTGGTGGATATCTTCAACTTCAATCCCAGCAAAAGTGAGCATGTCAGACATCTCATTCAGATGCAATCCATCCAAATCGAGGTATTCTGATAACCAGTTCAGTGAAATTTTCATAGTGTATACAAGAAAGGTTTATTGGAACTGAGACAGGAATCTGATGTCGTTTTCAATCAATGCTCGGATATCTTTGATACCCCAGCGAATCATGGCCAAGCGATCAAGTCCAAGACCAAAGGCAAAGCCCGTCATTCCAGAATAAGCAGGAATTCCTCGTTCGCGGTCAACGGCTTCAAAAACAGCAGGGTCAACCATACCACAACCTGCAATTTCCACCCAACGTGGTTCTTGCCCCAAGGGCTTCAACTTCACGTCGATTTCAAAGCTTGGTTCCGTGAATGGGAAGAAATGGGGACGGAAACGAACTTCCGTTTCCTGTCCAAAGAGTGCCTTGAGCAAGTATTCCAAGGTTCCCTTGAGGTCTCCGACCTTGACGTCGCGGTCGACGTACAATCCTTCGAGCTGGTTGAAAGCAGACAAGTGTGTGGCATCAATTTCGTCACGTCGGAATGCTGAACCAGGAGAAATCACTCGGATAGGTGGCAAACAACGTTCCATCGTGCGAATCTGCACCGTGGATGTGTGGGAACGAAGCAATTTGCCAGAATCAAAGTAGAAGGTGTCCTTTTCGTTGCGAGATGGGTGATCTGCAGGCGTATTCAGCGCATCAAAGCAGTGGAATTCATCTTCAATTTCTGGACCTTCAGAAATGGAGAATCCCATGCGACGCAACACGGCAACTGCTTCGTCGCGGATGATGGTCAAGGGATGAAGTCCTCCCGTTGACAAAGATGCTGCAGGAACCGTCACGTCAACACCTGCCACTGCGGCTTGGTCGGCTTGACGTTGCAGACTCTCTTGCTTGCTCGTCAAAGCATCTGAAATGCTTTTGCGTGCGGCATTAAGCAACTGACCTACAACAGGCTTATCTTCTTTTGGGACGTCCTTCATGCCAGACTGGGCAGCCGTCAACGTCCCCTTCTTGCCAAGGATGCTGACTCGGGCATCTTCCAATCCGCGCATATCAGTCACCCTAGCTATCAGTTCTAGGGCTTCATTCTCGATGCGAGTGATCTGATCTTTCATATAATCTGCTTACCTGAACCCTACTCTGCATGCTCGCAAGCGTCAAGGCAGGCATAGCCTGATGTCGCTAAAATTCAGCTGAATTGTTATGTTCGCCGATCTTTCTCCTTAACCCATACTGGCTTCTCATTTGAAGCTCGCTTGCTTCTATGTTAATCTTCCATATATGAGCAGTTCTCTGAGCGATATCGTTTCTTTTTACAACCAACTCCTCAATATTCCTTCTACTCCCGATTACTCTGGGGCGATGAATGGTCTTCAATTGGAGAACTCTGGTGAGATCCACTCAGTTGTAACTGCCGTCGATGCGTCTGAACGTGCCATTCAGGAGGCGATCAATCTCCACGCCCAGTTGCTGATCGTCCACCACGGTCTATTCTGGTCGGGGATGCAGATGATTGCTGGTCCCTTCTACCGGAAGCTTAAATTAGCAATGGATCATGATTTGGCCATCTATTCCGCTCATCTTCCTTTGGATATCCACCCTGAAATCGGCAATAATGCGCTCCTGGCTCGCGAACTGGGTTTGTTCTCTTTAACCCCTGTCATGCCTTGGAAGGGCATCAATCTTGGGCTGTGTGGCCAATCCCATGGTTCGCTCGCTGATCTCATTGATCGCCTAGGCAAAGCTGTTGAAGCCCCCGTTCAGGCCTTCCTCCGCAATGGCCCTGAGGCCTCCCCGGGCCAAGTGTTCGTCTGCACTGGTGGCGCCGGCAACGAGTTAGCCGACGCTGTAGCCCAAGGCGCCGATACCTTGGTGACTGGCGAAGGCTCTCACTGGACGATTCCCATGGCGGAAGAACTCGGCGTCAACCTCATTTATGCAGGCCACTATGAGACGGAGACCTTTGGCGTTCGCGCCTTGGGAGAACTGGCCACCGAGCAGTGGGGGCTTCCCTGCACGCACCTTAACCTCCCTCCTCAGGTGTATTCTGCTTCTTAATTGTTAGCTAACCTGCTATGTTCCCCACCCCGCTTCCATGAGTTTGACGACGTTTACCACTGATGACGCTGACGGCACCGTCCGCTTAGACCAGTATCTGGTCTCTCTTCTGCCTGATTTCTCGCGTTCCCGCATTCAGGCGCTGATCAAATCAGGTGACATCACGGTCAATGGCGTAGCAACAAAGGCGAAAACTCCCGTTGAACGCGGTTGGACGATCGAAGTGAAGGTGCCTGAACCTGAGGCCACGGAAGCTCAGCCCCAAGACATCCCCTTAGAAATACTCTATGAGGATGAAGATGTGGTCGTCATTAACAAAGAATCAGGGATGGTGGTTCACCCCGCCGCGGGTAATCCAGACGGCACCGTTGTCAATGCCCTTCTCCACCACTGTGGGGATCTCTCGGGTATCGGTGGATGTCTCCGCCCTGGCATCGTCCACCGTCTCGATAAGGACACGTCTGGTTGTCTCGTCGTCGCAAAAAATGATGTGGCTCACCTGTCTCTCACCTCTCAATTCGCCGCCAGATCCACGGAAAAACTCTATTTAGCCGTGGTCCAAGGTGTGCCGAAGGAGGCCTCTGGCACGGTCTTTACCCACATTGGTCGCCATCCTGTCAATCGACTCAAAATGGCCGTGGTCAATCCTGGTGCTGGCAAAGCGGCTATTACTGACTGGGATGTCCTCTGCACGGACAGAGCCACAGATTCCTCTCTTGTCCTCTGCACGCTCCACACGGGGCGCACCCACCAAATACGTGTCCACATGCTTCACCTGGGGCACCCTCTCATCGGTGACCCCATCTACGCCAACCCTAAGCGCCAAAAGGCCAGACCGGGTCGTCTCATGCTCCATGCCTGGCGACTCTGCTTTGACCACCCTCGCTCTGGCCAACGCATCGAAATCGAGGCCCCCGTCCCTCCAGAATTCACCCCATGGATGCAGTCCTTCCGTGGCGAGATTCCTAAGCGCAAATACGAAGGCCCTGAAGAGTAAAGGCTCACACGCCTAAGGCATCCACCTGACGTGGTGTTGTCCAACGGTAATGATGGGCAATCGCTTGGTTGACAAATTCAAGCCCCCCATCAACGGCATCAGGCAAACTCATGCCACGAGCCAAAAACGCCGTAATAGCCGCAGACAAGGTGCATCCTGTGCCATGCGTACTCACATCATCAATCTTGGGTCGGCTCCATTCTCTGACTGCCCCATCACTCGTCACAAGAATATCGTGGCATTCGCCTTTCAAATGACCTCCCTTGAGCAAAATGGCACAACGATACCGATACGCCAACTCTCCTGCCACGTCCTTCATCTGAGAAACCGTCTCAATAGATGGACACGACAACAAGGATTCGGCCTCATCTAAATTGGGCGTCAGCAACGTCGCCAACGGAATCAACTCCGATTCATAAATGCTAATGGCCTCCTGCTTCATCAAGGGTGAACCTGCCGTCGCAATCATGACAGGATCCACGACGAGAGGAATATTCTTCCCGTAAAGTTCCGCAGCAAGAACGCTCACGATTTCTGGGGAATACAACATCCCCGTCTTGATGGCCTTCACCGGAAATGTCCCCAAGCACAAACGCACCTGATCCGCCACCATGGACGGAGCCATGTCGCTGATCCCCCGAACTTGCCCTGGAACTTCAGAAACCACACAGGTCACTGCTGTCAGTGCATAAACCCCCAGTTGGTGCGCTGTCTTCAAATCCGTCTGCAATCCAGCCCCTGCTGAACAATCTGACCCTGCAACCGTCAACATAACGGGTGGCGACACCTTCTCTTCTCGCTGCGTTTCCATCGCCCTCCTTATATCACTCTTCTCCCCCTCTGCCTCTCATTTTCTCTGTCCTATCTCGCCTCGTACAAAAAA
>CAYNVM010000019.1:0-23520 GCA_964400645.1 uncultured Akkermansia sp.
TCACTGTACATTCCAGATGGAAGTGCTGCATAAGCATTTGCGCTAGCGAATAATGCTCCTAACAATAAGAGCCTCAATGAGGGAGGTAAATGGAGATGCATATAGGTAGAATGTTCTCGGATTACTAATAATATCTCATTGCAATCGGAGAGCAATCTAATTCAAATCCCCTTGGAATCATTAGGGGGATTTGCAGATTTCGCACCGCAATTTGCTGTGAAAGATACGATTTCTTTTGACATCTCGGAAGGAGTTAGATATAATATGCGCAGTTGATGGGAATACAAGATTCCTTCAACCTCACGAATCCGTTCGCACCTTTTATTCACCTCGGTAGCTGAGGCTATCGAATCTGCTCCTAGAGCAGAGCATGAGACCATTGTTCATGATTAAACACACCCTGATTTCCTCCTTTCGATTTCCATTGGATCGTCCAGTGACGTTCGATACCACCTTCCAAGTGAGCTTCACTTGCTAACATCTTCCCTTCCGATTTTCCTGACCGTGTCGATACGGCACGCAAGGAGTCGATCTCATCATTTGATGAGTCATCATCCGACTGGACTAAGGTTCAGTAGAATAGGCTGTAGCCATCCAACATAGAACACAGAGAAGATCCGCATGGATCATCCTTGCACAGCAAGGAAAGCAACGATCAACCGATCATCTTCATGTACGCAACCCGTAGCAACTTTCCGCAATTTGGTTCAACAGCCAGTTGCGCCAGACTCGCCCAGCGAGTTCACACAAGAAGCGGCCACTTGCACCCAAGTACGGCATTAGCCTGCCGGAACGGCAAGAGAGCCACAAGCTGCCTTCGGGCAGTCATCGACAGGACCTTGGACCCAACGGCCACTCCTCTGCCGAACGCCGCCTGAGCTACGGGATCATCACACAGAAGTTTCGGCAAGCGAGTCGCCCTGCGACGCACGAGCCGAGGAGGCCCCCAGAAAGCCTCCCGTTCCGCTGAATCAAGCATTCAGTGAGCAGATGGCAGCATCTGCGACGGGATTTCGATCCCAACCATTCCGCTTCAAAGACAGGTAGCCAAGAGAACCAGACGCGCTCTCACCTGATCCATGAAGCACCCCATTATTTACTTACGTAATACCATGAGTATCCGAAGCACATTAGAGCTTGCACAGCTCGATTCCTATCATCAGTTGACCTCCGAAGAACAAGCCTACTTGGTTGATAAATTCGGAGTCCTATCCCACTATGTAAAGAGCGCCGATGACGCCTCTTTCGAAGACTACTTTTTGACCTGGTTGCATGGAGAAGACAATGGTGTCAATTCCGCCTATCTCCGCAACCAATCCAAGACTCCTGCCGAGCTTCCAGCTCTGGGCTTCCTTGGGCAAGATGAGGCCAAAACAGCCAAATTGTTTGCGCTGATCAACAAGCTGATCGAGCGCTGGAATCCCGAAGGGAAGCAATTCTATACCGTTGAGAGTGATAACCCTGAGATTCTGATCTATCGCTGCGATGACCTGGACGAGATGGCCTTCTGGCAAGAAAGCATTGCTAGTACAATCCAGATCCTCTATGCCATCCCTGAGTTCAATGTCTTGCGCGGTTTCAGTCCTATCGAGTTCAAGCTCGCCGATGCCGAATATCCCCTCTATTGCCTGAAGAAGGAGAAAAAAGGCAAGTATATTCCCCATCCCGTGGAGTATCACATTCAGAAGATTAACATAGCTCCAGCCCCCTACAATGGGGAGGAAATTGATATCGCCACCTGCGATGCGTACGACGAACTCTCCTATGCGTTGGAAGGCACGTACAAGAAGAAGTACCGCCGTTCTCAAGACGTGATCGACGAGTGGACTGTGGAGTTCTTTTTTGAATTGGACAAGGAGATCCTTGCAGAAGGCTAAAGATCTGAGGCACTAACAACCATGGGGGACTGAGAGGATCCCCTCTTCTCAGTCCCCCAACATTAACGGCACAGATATGAATCAAGAAGAGGGACACATCCACGACACTCCTCACGAAGATTCCCTCCGTTCCCTCTCGCCCGAGGCACGGATCAGAAAGCACTACTGGGTCGTCGATCTCAAGCAAGGGATCCCCGTTCTCAACAAAGTCGGTAACCCCACCCTGCACTGCTTCAACCGCCAGTCAGATATGAATCGCTACTTAGAAAGCCATCCCGAAAGCATTGAGGTGGATTCTCCCAATGCTCGGAGGATGGGTGGTCACACCAGTTGGCATCCCAAATTCATTCACGATCTGGCTTCTGAGCTACTGAATGACCTCAAGCAAAAGAAGAGTGAGCTGAAGCAGCAGGGCTATCGCCACTTCCTGGCCACCCTGAAGGTGCAATTCGGATCAGCTGAAGCTAGCTACAAGGTATCTCGAGACCGTTTCCCTGCCGTCGACCTGCTAGCACTCGTTGCTCATTGTTTGAATCACAGTACATCCCCTGTCGAAGCCAACCCGCAAGTCCTGTTCACCATTAACCTTATGGCAAGCGCAGGGGTGATCACTCCTGAAGGAAAGAGTAAACGAGCTGAATATCCCATCGTCACCTTCCCTCTCCTTCACCAATTGTCTCTTTCAGAATTTCACATCCGTAACTGGTATAATCAAAACCGCTTCACTGGAGAAATCATTATGTAGTTGTTTGTAGTTCTTTTGTTGTGTTGTTTCCATATTGAGTGAGTTAGGGGGTCATTTCCTTGCCCTGTCATCAGGGCAAGGAAATGATTCGCTGTTTTTACAGGCATCAGCTACACTCATTCCCACGCCCGAGCTATGTTTTCCTCCTCCTATTCCATGAAATCTTTGTGTTTTCCGCTGATCATGACGGCATTAGCCGTGGGAGGTCTTGCGATGGGACAATCTGGTCCCAAGGTTGATGTTTCATTCTCATCGTCTGGCGCTCACCGAGCCACACCAGCCCCCATTCCTCAGGTAAACTTCAATGCTCTCGTCCAGAGAGTGGTCTCTAAAATGCCGAATGGTGGAAATTACTCGACAGGCAGAGAGGCCTTTGATCGGCTCTGTACAAAAGTCTTCGCTTGGCAGCCTAATTACCACCGACTGGCGGTCTATCCGCGAGAAGCCCGGCCGTCCTTCTGTTCCGAAGCGTGTTACCTCGTGTTCGTCCAATCACTCCAACTCTGGTGCCAGCAAGTACGTCGCAATTTCTCAGACAATTTCTGGATTTCACTCCTCGTGTATCCAGGCCAAAAAGATGGCATGGGAGCATGGGGGCGAATGAATTCCAATGGTCCTGGCATGGCCAAGTGGATTCATGATCTCCGTGCAGGAGTCAATTTTACAGACCCAAGCAAGGCTGCGCCAGGAGACTTCATGAAGATCTTTTGGACCGACCAAATTGGCGCCAGAGAATTTGGTCACTTCGTGATCTTCCAAGGATTAGGCAATTCAGCCCAAGGCCCCACCATCACCTTCTGGTCGTCCAACATGGACGGAGGTTATGGGAAGAAGACAATTCTCCTCTCTCAGGTGCGGCGCATGATTTTCACGAGAATCACCCATCCCGAAAACTTTGCTAACGCCATTCGCTTGCCTGAGACGGACGAATGGCTAGCGTCTCTGCTCTCGGTATCCGTCACTCCGCGCGACGTCGTCAAGAAATGCGGGATTGTCTCGCCGTCGCCAAGCTTCCTGAAATAATCAGGCTTGGTACTCGGACCAAGACGAGCTCGTTTCCCAAACGCGGACACGTTCCAACTTGACCTCTTGGCGCACAGGCCACGAACCTTCTCCTTGCTTGGCCAACTCCAACGCCTGGCGAGCATGTTCGAAAATCACCCACGCCATCATTTCACTTGTGGGATCAGCATCTTCGAAAGGAATAATGCGTTCTCCGTACTGAGCGCGTAAGGTCTCAAACATCGGATCTTTGGTATTCACGCAAAGGGCGTGATCAAAGCGGTCCAGGAAGTCATCCATCATGGCTTTGACTGCTTTGAAATCCATCACCATGTCATTGTCATCGAGCGACTCTGCAACAAAGATCAACTCAACAGCCCGAGTATGGCCGTGAGGGAAACGGCAATTACCTGGGTGCTTGGAAAGCATATGACCGCTTTCAACTTCGATCGTTTTGCAGATACGGAACATGGCGGAGCACATATTGCGTAGTGACTCTCACCTCGTCAATCTTTCTCCCATGCAAAGCACTGCAGACAAGGCCTGGCGAATGGATGGACTCGAATTTTCTTCCTTTTTCACCGCATCGTCCGCACAGTGTGGTCATGTCCCTTACGTCATCAGGCTTTATTCCGTCACCACGGCGCATCGCTGTCATTGCAGGCGCCACTTTGACCCAGCTGATGCGGATGAAGATTTTCATATTCCTGCTGATCTTTGCCTTGGCCATCTTGGCTCTCAATACCCTTCGGACAAGTGATTTCTTAGGCCCAGAAACCCATGGTGAAAACGAATTAACGCTCATCAAGAACTCAGCTTTTGGTGCCATGAGGCTCTTTGGCCTCGTTTTCTGCGTAACAGCAACTTCCCTACTCATCCCCAAGGATACGGAAGACCGCATCCTCTACACCATTCTATGTAAGCCTGTGCCTCGCATCGATTACCTCGCAGGAAAAGCTCTTGGCGTTCTAGGTCTCGCAGTCCTCTCCCTTGCGGTCATGGATCTTTTTAGCTCAGGTATTTTATGGTATCGCACAGGTGTCATCATCAGCGAACAAACGGCTATTCTCGCTTCTTCTGGCTACACTCCTGAATCCATGACTCCCATCCTGGATCGCATTTCCGCCCAGGGGCCTGTATGGAACATGCAAGCGGGTCTACTCGTCATGGTCATGGAATTTGGTGTGCTGACGACGGTTACCTTGCTTCTCTCTTGCCTAACAGGCGGAACCATTATCAGCTCGTTGCTAGCCTTCGGAGTCTACTTTATTGGCATCTTCCAAAACCAAGCTAAAATCTTCTGGATAGAATCTGCCACATCGGGCATCTCCGACACAAGTTTGTGGATTTCCCAGGCTCTGAGCGCTCTCTTTCCCAACTTTGGACTCTACTCCATCACGGATTCGGCCATCAACGGCGTCAGTATCCCTACGACTCTTCTCCTCCAGTTGGCAGGCATTTCCATTGCCTATATGCTCTTCCACACCACGCTCTCCGCTTGGATTTTCCACAAGAAGGAGTTCTAGGAATTTGATTCCCTATTGAAACAAAAAGCCCGACCATCGCACAGGATGAGTCGGGCTTTTGTTGGTTAAAGCGGATGGGCTTAGGCAATGAGTTGACGACATGCCTTGACCGTATTGGCCATCAGCATGGCAATCGTCATGGGGCCAACGCCACCAGGAACAGGCGTAATGGCTCGGCAACGGGAAGCCACGGCATCAAAGTCAACGTCGCCAACGATGCGGTATCCACGTTCGCGAGTAGAATCTTCAACACGGTTAATGCCTACATCAATGACCACAGCACCTTCCTTGACGTGCTCGTCGCCTATCATTCCAGGGCGACCAACGGCAGCAACCAAGATATCAGCCGTCTTGCAGATTTCAGCCAGATTCTTAGTGCGAGAGTGAGCGATTGTGACTGTAGCGTTGGCCAATTTGGAAACCAAAAGGTTCGCCATAGGCTTACCAACAATCATGCTACGACCCACAACCACAGCATGTGCTCCTGCCGTGGGGATTCCGTAAGCTTCGAGCAATTTCATGCAACCGAGAGGTGTGCAAGGGACAAAGCCTGTGGGATCTTCTAAGACCAATTTGGCAACGTTTTCGGGATGGAATCCATCAACATCCTTGCGAGGATCAATGGCGCGCACCACTTCTTCTTCGTTGATGTGGGCTGGCGGAGGGCTCTGCACCAAAATACCGTGAATCGTTGGATCTTGATTCAGCAAACGGATTTGAGCCAACAACTCTTCTTGAGTAGTTTCAGCTGGCAAAGCCAACTTCACAGAATGCATTCCAAGTTCGGCGCACTTGCGCACCTTAGAAGCGACATAAACTTTGGAGGCAGGATCCTCACCCACGAGCACGACAGCCAAGCCAGGAACGTGTCCTTGAGCCTTGAGCTGCGCGATATCTTGGCGAACCTGATCCAACACATCAGCCGCCACTTTTTTCCCATCTATTAGTTGCATGATGAAATCGAGGGTAAATCAGGAGTACCTGAACTCAATTGTTCTTGGATGAGATCGACATACTCCTGGAATTGTTCGTGAGTCAGTGCCGAAGGAACGTAGATTTTCTTCCTCCATTGCACGTTAACTCTTGAGAAGGGTTTCGGAATACAATAAGCATCCCAGGTCTTGCGAAGGCGCCAACAATCCTCAAATTCTATGCAAACGGGGATGACTGGCAAACCTGACATAGACGCTAAGGCAACAACCCCTTGCTGGACCTTGTACAAAGGACCATGAGGTCCATCGGGAGTGATGGCAATGCAATTGCCATTCTTGCGGAGAACCGTCAACGTCTCCAACATGGCCGTCGCCCCACGCCGGTGGGAGGAGCCACGCACACTCCCCATGCCAAAGGAAGCCGCAATGGCCTCAATGATGGCCCCATCCTTACTCGCACTCGTGAACGCGTGCATCCTGCGCTCGAAGCCAGTCAGCGTCCACAGATAAAAAGGCATGAAGGTCCGGTTGTGCCACATGGCATAAATGGCCGGACAATCGTAGCTGTCGTCTCGTTCATCGCGATTCGTGCGAATATCCAACGTACGACCAATCAGTTGCATGAGGGCGCCAATGCCTCCCCCTGCTAAGGACGTCCACCACTTATTTCTTTTCTCAACACCCATAGGATATTAGCAACGCCTCGGTCAACCACCTCGAGTCACTCAGAGAGCTTCATCTGAGCCACCACCTGCACCTGCCGTCGGAAGAATCGACTTACCACCTGGGTCAACGATTTCAGCACGCACCATGATGAGCACCACCTTGCGTTCCACCTGCGTCCCTTCCGTACGGAAGAGTCGACCAATCAAGGGGAGGTCGCCAAGGATAGGCACTTTATCTTCATACGACACGTTCTTGGCACGCTTCAAACCACCGAGAACCACAGTACTGCCAGAAGCAACACTCACCGATGTCGTCAACGAACGCCTCGTGAAAATAGGTTGCACAATAGCGTTCTTGGAAAGCTCAAGATACGTGATGTAGGCTTCGTCATCCGTACTCGTAGCATCCAGGTTGTAACCAATGGTGGGGAACTCAATGGGTGAGCCGTAATTGATGAAGCCATCGAAATCAACCATCTCAGGCGTAATCGTCAGGTCAACAATAGCCTTATCGTCGCTAATGCTATTGACCTGAACGTTGAAGAGCGTGCCTGCTTGCTTACTGACGAAATCAGTGGGGTGAGCTGGCGTCACCTGCATCGACCCCGTGCTACTAGAATAGTTGCTGTTGTCGCTACTCGTTGAAGAAGGAATCTGAGGAGACTCGTAGTTGGATGGATACAGGATTTCCTGCCCCGAATAGAACATAGCCGTTTCACCAGGCTTCACGATCACTTGCGGTTGTTGCAAGATGTCCGTGGACTTCTTCTGGTTCAAGCCGTGCATGATGAAGGTCAAATCCACATCATTCCAGACGCCACGCACCGTCAAAATACTCGGCGAACGCCCAAACTCATAAGTCGAGCCACGAGAGGCTTTCGAACCATTCTCAATGAGCGAATCAATCGAGTCCGTCGTAATGACTTGGTTCATCGAGCGAAGACCCGCTGTGATCGAAGCATTGGGGATAGTCGTATTGGCAACAGATGCAGCGTTGTCGAAGATGGAGTCGTTGGAGTAATCGCTGTTGCTCTTACTTTGGCCACCACCGCCGAAAATCTTGCCGTTGAAGTTCGTGTTAAGAATCCAGTCGAAGCCTAATTCTTCGAGGTCGTTCTGGTTGACTTCAATCATCGTTGCTTTCACCACCACCTGAAGAGGTTCCTGAGCAGTCTTGGCAGCAACAATGTCGTCCAAGAGCGTCAGATTCTTCATGGTGTTGTGCATGAAAAGAGTCGAGTTCCCAGGATTATAGCGCACTGAAGAACCTTCAGGGAATGAGACCCCTTGCGACTGCAGAATCTTCTTAGCGTCGATGCGCTTCAGGGTGATACCACTACCGCCCGAACCGCTATCATCAAAGGGATCAGCATCTCCACTGTCGCTCGATTCACCCAAGCCAGAGAAGAAACCAGGAGGCACGGCCACCACCTTTGAGGCCATGTAGCCTGTGTCATCAGAAGCAGATACAACACTCACAGTGTAAGCATTGGTACGATACGCCGTTCCCGTCTGCTGGGTGATGGATTCCAACGCATACTTGAGAGGCACATTGGTCATCTTCAAGTTAAAGCGCTTGGCCATAATGGCTTTCGTCGCTTCGCTATCCGCGCCCAGATCAAGAGTGATGTTAACGCCTCGTTCTGCGTCAATCGCCGCAGAATTGTCCTGTTGAATGGACTGGTTGCGAAGGAAGTCAACGGCTTCGGCAATATCGACATTATCCAAATTGACGCGAGGCAAAATAATAGAAGAAAGCTTCGTATCAATCGACCGGAGAGCCATATCCTGAGCAGGCTCTGCGACTCCAGGATCACTGGGCAGTTCTTCGGGTGGCAATGGTCTTTCCCACGCCTGATCTACTTCAGCCAAGGCTTCCCCGCGAGCTTGGTCGTGCGCCGCATTGTAGTAGTTGGATTGGCGTTTGTTCACCATCTCCATTCCACGACGAGCCGACACATTATAGGGGTCAATGCGCAGGACTTCTTGGAAACTCTTGAGAGCATCGTCAAACTGCCCTAAATCAAAATGTCCAAAGCCAAGGTGCAACAAGCGGTTTACTTCCGTAACATTCTTGGCGTTTTGTGGCGTCTGAGCCGGATTTGTTCGCGTAGGATCATCCAACACTTGGAGAGTCTTCTGCGCCAACTTATTGCAAGGGGCAATCTGCAAGGATTCGTTGAGCAACTTGCGAGATTCGTCATAGCGACCCACCTTGATGTATTCCTGAGCCAAGGCCACACTGGCATCGCCAATGCTCGCCTTAATAAATTCTCGGCGCTCCGCAGTGGCTGGCACGTCTGGCATCGCCTTGAGCGATTGCTGATAGTAATTCAACGCCTGCTCATAATTGTTCATGCGGTAGGCATCGCGCCCCTTCATGAGCAAATCCATGGCTTCCTGCTGAGCATTATCCAAACGAGCCTGCTGGCGTTGTTGGATATCGGAAACGAAGACGCCGTCCGCTTCATTGGTAATAGCCGAAGATGGTTCCACGCGACCAATATCAGCCGTGCGCACCAAGAAGTTGGTTTCCATCTTGGGCGATTGAGAAGAAATTCGCTGAGCCACATTATTGACATGGGAGTCATCGGGCAACACAAGCAACGCCTGTTTGATGAGCTCCTGAGCCTTGGCGTCGTCGCCACCAAGCATGAAGTCCTGAGCACGTTGAGCCAAGCTACGGCCATAGCGTTCATCCAACAACTGCACCATTTCAGGATCTGCCTTTTCGGTTGTGGCCATCTGGCGAGCTTGGGCATATGCCGTCACAGCTTCCTCCATTTTATTGGCCATGTAAGCAGCATCACCTTTAGAAATCACGCTGTTTAGTTGTTCGGCCGAGGCTGAGGCTTGAGCGAGTTGTCCATCTGTCGCGAAAAGTGTGAGCAGGGTCGCAGCTAGCCCAAATGCAGAACGGTGACAGTGTAATAGACGAATCATGGCAGTCTGGGAAACTCTACAACCTTTCTTTTCTCTCGTCACCTCAAAAAGACGTTGGACTTTATTTTATTCACTTTTGTTGACTATAGAATGACATACTTTACGACATTATTACCCAAAATTGTGTTGTCGTCTCCAAGTCGATTCGTATGATGTCTATAGATAACGATTACTCTCTCTCATGCGCATGTTGCCGATGACTAACATCCCCTTATCTGGACTGCTTAAGGGCTTATGCCTTTCCGCCCTTCTCTTGGGTGCGACTGGTTCATCTTTTGCCGATCCCGATTCTGCGTCTCAACAATCCTCTGCCGCTCAATCACCAGCGCACCAAGGGAGACGCATCGTCAATCGCGTCGCAGCCATGGTCAATGGTCGTCCCATCACGGCCAATGAAGTTACTTTCCTCATGTTGCCCATCGCCTCTCAATTGGCCGCTCAGTTCCCCCGTCAAGGGCTTGAGTTCCAGCGCCAATTGGCTAAGGCCAAGCATGATATCATCAATGACCTCATCGAACGCGAACTCGTGCTCAGCGATTTCGAAACCAAAGGTTACCAAATTCCAGACTCAGCCGTTGACCGCGAAGTTGCACGTACTATCCGCGAAAACTTTAATGGCAACCGCGACAAGTTCCTCGAGAATTTGCGCCAGTCCAACATGACCATTCGCGGGTTCCGTGAAAAAGCCAAAGAAAATATCACGGTGATGGCCATGCGTTCGTCGAAGTACGACCAAGATATTCCACCGACTCCCGACGAAATCCGCAAGGAATACGAAGCCACCAAGTACCAATACCGCGATATCACCAAGGATAAGGTTAAATTCAAAAAGATCTTCATCCCCCTGCAAGGTGACGACGTTGCTTCCACTCCTGAAGTCCAGCTAGAGCTCGCCGACCTCATCTCTAAGGAAATTAAATCCGGCAACTCGACCTTTGCGGAGATGGCTCAGCGCTACTCACGCGACCAAATGGCTGAAAAGGGTGGCGACTGGCCTATTATTGAACGCTCGGAGTTGTCCCCAGAATTCGCCGCAATCATCTTTGAAGCACCAGAAAATACCATCGTTGGTCCTATGATTGACCCGAATGGATTCACCATCGTCAGTGTCGAGAAGAAGATTTTGGCCACGCCTCCAAGTTTGGCACAAGTCAAAGAACAGGTAGATGCTCAGGTTCGCTCCAAGCGTAGCCACGAACGCTATAAGCAATGGATCGAACGCCTGCGCAAAAAGGCCATCATCAAGAAGTACATCTAACCTGCAATCAACGTAAATCACTCACAGTGATCTACTGCCGATTATAAGATAATTCTTATTTCATCTTGTACGTTTGAAAATCCCTTGTCCTGGATCATTCTGGACAAGGGATTTTTTTGACAACAATGAGTAAAGTTCCGTATCAGGATCAACCTTTCTGGCTTGCAAAGACATTAAGATTTTTCATACTGATACCACGTTATGAAACCTACACTCCTCGTTCTTGCAGCAGGTATGGGAAGCCGCTACGGCGGTCTTAAGCAATTGGATCCCATGGGCCCCAACGGTGAAGTCGTTCTCGATTACTCTGTCTACGATGCTATCCGTGCTGGTTTCGGCAAGGTCGTTTTCATTATCCGTCGCGACTTCGAACAAGCGTTCAAAGAAAAAGTAGGCCAACGCTTTGCATCTAAGATCGAAGTTGACTACGCTTTCCAAGCACTTGATGACCTTCCCGAAGGTTACTCAGTTCCTGAAGGCCGTGAAAAGCCATGGGGTACCGCTCATGCTTTGCGCGCCGCTCGCAACATCATCAATGAACCATTCGCCGTCGTAAACGCTGACGACTTCTATGGTCCTGATGCATTTGTCCAAGCCGCTAAGTTCTTGACCTCCGTGAAGGACGAAGAAGGTAAGGCTCACTACGGTATGGTTGGCTATCCTTTGAAGAACACCCTTTCCGAAAACGGCGACGTAAACCGTGGTATCTGCACGATCCAAAACGGCCTCTTGGACGGCGTTGAAGAATTCGTCAAGATCAAGACGGAAGAAGACGGTGTCACCCGTGGTGAAAACCTCAAGGGCGAACGCCTCGCTGTAAACCCAGAAGAACTCGTTTCCATGAACTTCTGGCTCTTCGGCCCATCCTTCATCCAATTGACCGAAGCTCACTTCGTTGATTTCCTTTCCAAGCACGGAACTGAACTCAAGAGCGAATGCTACATCCCAACCGTGATGGACGCCTTGATCAAGGCTGATCGCGCTGACTGTAAGGTTCTCGCCACCTCCTCCAACTGGTTTGGCGTGACCTATCCTCAGGACAAGCCCGCTGTTGTTGCAGGCATTCGTGCCCTGATCAACCAAGGGGTCTATCCTGAAAAGCTCGACTAATCCACGGCCATGCACGATTTGAAAGCAACTTCCGCGATGTTCGACATCCGCGGTGACTTTGTCCACGGCCATTCCTACGGAAGCGGTCACATCAATGACACGTACTGCATCTGGGTTGACCAAGCTGGCCAACGCGTTCGCTACATCTTGCAACGCCTTGCTCAGAACGTCTTCAAGCAACCCATCCCTCTGATGGAAAACGTCAAGCGCGTGACCGATCACGCCTTGAAGCAATTGAAGGCTGCTAACTGCCCTGAAGCTTACCGTCGCACGCTGACCTTGGTTCCTGCCGTTGATGGCAAGCCCTATGCTATTGATGCTGACGGCAACTGCTGGCGCGTTTATCCCTTCATCGAACGTGCTCGTACCTACGACCAAATCGAAACGACCAAGCAGTGCTACGAAGCTGCTCGCGCTTTCGGTGAATTCCAAAAGTTGACCGCTGACCTCCCTGGCGAACCACTTTTCGAAACCATCCCTAACTTCCACAATACGACCTCCCGTATGCAAGCCCTTCAGGAAGCCATCAAGGCTGACCCCTTGGGCCGCGTGAAGGAAGTCCAAAAGGAAATCGACTGGTACATGTCTCGTGAAGCTGACTGCCACCGCGTTGTCAACTACTTGGCCTCTGGCGAATTGCCTGTTCGTTGCACGCACAACGACACCAAGCTCAACAACGTCATGCTCGATGACGTGACGGGCGAAGGCATCTGCGTGATCGACCTCGACACCACCATGCCAGGTTCCGCCATCTACGACTTCGGTGACATGGTTCGCACCGCAACGTCTCCAGCTGCTGAAGACGAAAAGGACGTATCCAAGGTTCAAATGCGCATGTTCATGTTTGAAGCATTGGTACAAGGTTACCTCTCCTCTGCTTCCTTCCTGACGCCATTGGAAAAGGAACTCCTTCCCTTCTCCGGTAAGCTCCTCACGATGGAATGCGGTATCCGCTTCCTCACCGACTACATCTCTGGCGACGTCTACTTCAAGATCCACCGTCCAGAACACAACTTGGATCGCTGCCGCACTCAAATGGCCTTGGTCGAATCGATCGAAAGCCAAATGGATGCCATGACGGCCCTCGTTCACAAGTACTAAATCTCACCTTGAGGGGAGGCCCTGCCCAACGGCACCTCCCCTCAACTTTTATCCCCTTCACACAATAGACAAGGTTCAACTATGAAAATCCTCGTTACCGGCGGCGCCGGCTTCATCGGTTCTCACATCGTAGAACACTACCAAGGCAAGGCTGAAGAAATCCGCGTGTTGGACAACCTTCGTACGGGTTACCTCCGCAACCTCGACGGCTTGAAGCACACCTTCATCCAAGGCTCCATCTGCGACCGCGAAGTCGTTCGCAAGGCTGTCGAAGGCGTTGACTACATCTTCCACATGGCCGCTCTGGTTTCCGTTCCTGAATCCATGAGCAAGATCGAAGAAACCATCGACATCAACTGCCGTGGTCTCCTCAACGTGCTCGAAGAAGCTTCCGCAGCTGGCGTCAAGAAGATCGTTCTTGCTTCCTCCGCTGCTGTTTATGGCGACAACCCCACGGTTCCTAAGGTTGAAACCATGTACCCAGAACCCAAGAGCCCCTATGCCATCACGAAACTTGACGGTGAATACTACCTGTCCATGTTCCGTTCCATCGGCAAGATCAACACGGCTTCCGTTCGTTTCTTCAACGTCTTTGGTCCTCGCCAAGACCCGAAGGGCGCTTACGCCGCTGCTGTGCCGATCTTCATTGAAAAGGCTCTCAAGGGCGAAGACATCACTGTTTACGGTGACGGCCTCCAAACTCGCGACTTCATCTATGTGAAGGACATCGTCGGTGCTCTTACCTTCGCTGCCGAACATCCTGAAGTAACGGGTACCTTCAACGCTGGTTACGGTGGTCAGATCACCATCGAAGATCTTGCTCAAAAGATCATCAAGGCTGCTAACTCTTCCTCCGCTGTTGTTCACCAACCTGAACGCGCTGGCGACGTCAAGCACTCCCGTGCTTGCGCTGATAAGCTCCGTGGCGCTGGCTGGCAACCTCAGCACTCCCTCGAAGAAGGCCTTGCTACCACGCTTGCCTACTTCAAGGGCATCCTTGGTAAGTAAAACTTTCCGTGCTCTGCACGTACATAAAGAACCTCCTTCCGTTGTTGCGGGAGGAGGTTCTTTTTATTCTAAAATCGTAACACTTAAATCGCCGTCCTTATCGACCTGCGATGAGCTCAAAGGAGAAGCCCTTGAGGTACTCCGTTTCAGGGATGTTGAGAAGGATGGGGTGATCGGGACGTTGGCCGTGCACTGCAATTTGGCGCAGAGTGGCCGGGGCGTCGACAGCGGCTTCACAAATGCTCTGGCGGAAAAGTTCTGCACTGGCGTGATGTGAGCAACAGAAGGTCGAGAGAATGCCACCGTTTGGAAGCATCTTCATGGCACGCAAATGGATTTCCTTGTAGCCGCGCATCGCATCGTGCAACGACTTCTTGTTGCGCGTGAAGGAAGGCGGATCGAGGATGATGAGATCCCACTTGGGTTCGCCTTGGTTCGTGCGCACGAGGTTGGATTCACGCTTGAGGAAGTCGAAGGCATTGTCGGCAATGGCCTCCACCTGCACGCCATTGAGTTCGGCATTGCGACGGACAGCGGCAATCGCTTCTTCCGAGACGTCGACGGCAGTCACCTGCTGAGCACCTGCCAACGCACAGGCGAGCGCAAATCCGCCTTGGTTGCAGAAGCAGTCGAGCACGCGCTTGCCCTTAGCCATGGCGGCCACGGCGGCGTAGTTGTCGAGCTGGTCCAAGTAAAGCCCGGTCTTCTGGCCAAATTGAAGATCCACCATAAAGCGGACGTCGCGACCACGCGCTTCAAACGGAGCGGGCATCGAGCCAAAGGCCAACTCCACACGGGGAGAAATACCTTCCGCCGCAAGCATGGGGGAATCGTTGCGGATGATCACGCTGACAGGTTCGAGGAGGCGGCGCAACACATCGACGATGAGCGGAATGCGCTTTTCCATCGCCAAGGTCAAAGTCTGCACGACAAGGTGCTGGCCGTACTGGTCGACGATGAGGCCGGGGAGACCATCAGATTCGCTCCAGACAAGACGACGCAATTCTTCGCCAGGCATAGCGACGTTGCGCAGTTCGATGGACTGGCTGATGCGGCGTTCAAAGAAATCGCGGTCAAGGCGTTGCTTGCGGCGTGAAAAACGTCGGGCAACAATCTGAGACTGCGGATTATAGATGGCAGAGCCCAAGAACTTATCCTTAAAATCCTTGAGATAGACCACATCACCTGGTTCGGGATTACCAAAAACCTTTCGGATTTCCGACCCATACACCCAGTCGTGTCCTTGAAAGATGCGAGCTCTTGGAGAAACGATCAATCCTGCCATACGTGGGCGCATGGTACTCTATTGCCCTCCCCTGAGCAATAGAAAAGCCCTGCACGCAACGGCGAAGCCATTCCTCCTGCAGCCCACTGAATACAAAAACAAAAAGACGGGTTTCCGAGACCTCAATGCGGTCCAGAAACCCGTCCAAGGGAAGTTTTATCGAAAGAGATTACTTATCGGTGAGGGAACCTACACCAGGAAGAACCTTGCCTTCGAGGAGTTCGAGAGAAGCACCGCCGCCCGTGGAGCAGAAGGAAAGCTTGTCTTGAACCTTGAACTTCTTAGCAGCCGTGACGGAGTCGCCACCACCAACGATAGAAACGGCGTTGCTGTCAGCAAGAGCTTCTGCAACTTCCTTCGTACCCTTGGCAAAGCTGTCGAGTTCGAATACGCCCATAGGTCCGTTCCAAAGAACGGTCTTGGCTTCCTTGAGGATAGCGGAGAATTCAGCGATAGCCTTGTCGCCGATGTCGATGGCCATGCCACCTTCAACAACCTTGCCACCTTCAGCAAATGGAGCCGTGCAGTGCGTTTCAGCACCTTCTTCAAACTTCATGGCAACGCGAACGTCAGCAGGAAGTACGAAGCGAACGCCCTTAGCCTTAGCATTGTCAAGGATTTCGCGAGCGAGGTCGAGCTTGTCGTCTTCGATCTTGGAAGCACCGAGGTCGTAACCGATAGCTGCAAGGAAGGTGTTAGCCATAGCACCACCGATGAGGAAGGTGTCAGCCTTTTCCATGAGCTTGGAAAGAACGTCGATCTTGTCGGAAACCTTAGAACCACCCATGATCACCACGAATGGGTGTTCTGGGTTTTCAAGCTTGCCTTCCAAGTATTCCAATTCGCGTTCGATGAGGAAGCCCATAGCGCTCTTTTCAGCAAAATGGGTCACACCTTCAGTCGAGGAGTGTGCACGGTGAGCAGAACCAAAAGCGTCGTTCACGAAGAGCGTTGCATTGCCAAGAAGAGCCTTAGCAAAATCAGGATCGTTCTTCTTTTCACCTGGGTAGAAGCGAACGTTTTCGAGGAGGACGACGTCGCCGTTGTTCATGGCAGCGCGAGCCTTATCAGCAACTTCGCCGATAGCTTCGCTCACAAACGTGACTGGCTTGCCGAGCAATTCAGCGAGGCGGTCAGCAGCAGGCTTGAGGGAGAATGCGGGATCTGGTTCGTTCTTAGGACGACCAAGGTGGGAGCAAAGAACAACCTTAGCTCCGCGATCAAGGAGGTTCTTGATGGTAGGAAGGGCGGCAACGATGCGAGCATCGTTCGTGATAGCACCGTCCTTAAGAGGCACGTTGAAGTCGACGCGCATGAGGACTTCCTTGCCCGTCACGTCGAGGTCGCGAACTGTCAGTTTAGCCATAATGATATATTAGTTAGAAGATGAAAACAAACGAGGAGGGCAAAATGCCCTCCTCGAATCAAAATCTCATTGAAGCAGAGAAGAGCGATTCAGAGGAGCTTGCTCAGAGACAAGCTCCTCGAACCGGATCTCAAAACTTACTTGAGGCTGTCGCCGAGCTTCTTGAGGGCTTCAGCGGCACGGTTGGAGTAACCCCATTCGTTGTCGTACCAACCGCAAACCTTAACCATGTTGCCACCGACAACATAGGTGAAGCCGGAGTCAAAGATGCAGGAGTGAGGATCGGAAACGATGTCCTGAAGAACAAGGTCTTCTTCGCTGTAAGCAAGGATACCCTTGAGTTCGCCTTCAGCAGCCTTCTTCATAGCAGCGTTAACTTCTTCAACCGTTACGTCCTTCTTGAGGATAGCAACGAAGTCGGTCAAGGAACCGGTAGGAGTAGGAACGCGGAAGGAAGCACCGTTGAGGAGGCCCTTGAGCTGAGGAATAACTTCACCGATAGCCTTAGCAGCACCCGTGGTGGTTGGGATGATGTTGATAGCAGCGGAACGAGCGCGACGTGGATCCTTGTGAGGAAGGTCAAGGATACGTTGGTCGTTGGTGTAGGAGTGGATCGTGCTCATCATGCCCTTTTCGATTCCGAAGTTTTCTTCGAGAACCTTAACCATTGGGGAGAGGCAGTTGGTGGTGCAGGATGCGTTAGAAATGATGTTGTGCTTGGCAGGATCGTATTCCTTGTCGTTGATGCCAAGGCAGAAGGTGAGGTCAGGATTGGTAGCAGGTGCAGAGATGAGAACCTTCTTGGCGCCGGCTTCAATGTGCTTTTGAGCAGCTTCACGCTTCGTGAAAAGACCAGTGGATTCAAGAACGACGTCCACGTTGAGTTCCTTCCAAGGAAGGTTGGCTGGGTCGCGTTCAACGGTAACGAGGATCTTGTGGCCGTCGACAACGAGGTATTGGCCGTCGATGGAGATTTCACCGTCGAACTTGCCTTGGGTAGAGTCGTACTTGAGGAGGTGAGCGATCATTTCGATCGGGGTGAGGTCGTTGATAGCAACAACCTTAGCGCGTTCTTCCTTGGACATAGCGCGAAGAACGTTACGTCCGATACGACCGAAACCATTGATAGCGTAATTAGCCATAAAACTGGGTCTAAGATGATATTGATAAATGTAGTCCAAGGATACCGACAACTGGTACGGACCTGCCAGATAATAAAAATCTGAGCCGTTGGCGTCAATACTATTCTTCTTTGTTTAAGATCACTTTTGCTGACATTTTTCGCAGAAGGCTCCCCGGGAATGGGCTTGCCCTCGCCCATTTGTCGGTCTAGTGTCTGCCCCCAACGCATGGGAACCGATTTCATTCAGCTTTTTCTGGAGTTTGCCAAAGACTTGGACTACTGGCGCATCTTTATTTTGATGGCCATTGAAAGTTCATTTTTTCCTGTTCCCAGTGAAGTCGTTGTGATCCCTGCCGCCATCGCTTCTACCCAAGGCACGATCAACTTTTGGGGCGTCATTGCCTCGGCCGCTATCGGCACCTGGGCTGGCTCGGCTCTCACTTACGTGTTGGCGCTCCGCATTGGCCGTCCGCTCATTATGCGTTGGGGCAAGTACATCATGATGCCGGCCGAAAAGTTGGAACGAGCTGAAATCTTTCTGGCTCGCTATGAAAAAGGCGCCATTTTCTTCTCCCGACTTCTCCCCGTGGTGCGCCACCTCATTTCTATTCCAGCGGGCTTGGTGCGCATGAATTTCCTCGCTTTCTCCACCATCACCTTCATCGGGTCTTTCCTCTGGTGTTGGGTGCTCGCTTGGTACGGCCAACGCATGGGCATGAATAACCCTAACATGCTCGATAACGTCTCGGAGTTTGTCGCTGCCGCACGTCACGAGGTCCTTGAAATCACGCTTCTTTCGTTCGTGATTGCCCTGCTCTATTTCCTCATGCTTCGCCTCACGGATCCTAGCCGACGCCGTCACGCTCGCCGTGCGCCTGTGACCTCTAGTCAGCAAGCTGACGACTCCAAGGAGTAACTTACTCGTGGCTGTGCGAGGCTTCCGCCGGCCATTCGGATTCCACCTGGCCGTCTTTCAAGCGCAGGAGAACCTTCGGCGCTTCTAATTGAGCAGGATCCACCAACAAAATGGCTCCGTTGTGCACGATGGGATCGCCTGCTGGCGCTTCCACCATGTGGTCGAAGAGGAATTTCTTCTCTTTTAAGCTGAACACTTGGCAAAGCTTCGTGTTCAAGGCTCCACGCACGGAGGCAATGTGATCGTCGTCGAGCCAGAAGAAGTTGTTCCAGGCAATAGGTTCGCCGGTCGGACTGGCTGAGGGAATGAGATCGCCCACCACTTGCCCCGTGGTCGCATCCACCAACGCAAGGAAACTCGTGGAATCGGCAAAGGAACACACATTGAGCACGAGAAGCCCCTTGTGTGGGAGCAACGAACATTGCTCGATGATCATCCCCTCGGGCAAGCCCTGCACGGGCAAGCGACTCACCTGAGCATCGCTCTCCTCCGCCGGGAAACAAAAGGCCGAGCCTCCCTGCGGATTTTCGACGCCGTGGTTGATCTTCGTGGTGAAGCGAATCAGCCACCCGGGAAGCGTCAGCGCCTTGTTGGGCGCAGGCCATTCGCCGACTTCTGCCAGGCGATACGCCCCCTGCTCTCCTCCTTCAATGCGGTAGCCTTTCATCACCGTTTGGGATCCTTCCGCTGGATCAGACGCTGGCACAATCTTCGTCTCGTAGACCAGATCCGTTCCCTCGTGAAGGCCACCCATCGCCCCAATCACCGCCAGTTCCGGCTGGGATCCCAAAGCGGGCGCCAAATACAGAGAAAGAGGGCGAAATGCCGTGGCCTCCGCCTGAACCGCAGTCGGCGTCTCCGCCGTGACAGCATCGTCAGCAACGGAAGTCATCGCCAGAGTCGGTAGAGCAAGGCAAGCAAGGACTGGAGCAAAAAATCTCAGATCAGCTTGGGAGTGAATCAAAAGCATGGCAAAATGGCTAGAAAACACTTTGCCTTTTTCATCGCCTAACCTCAAGGACATTTATCAGATGCTGACACGACTTCAAATCAGCTTGAAAAGGACACCTTAACAAAATAGTATGGTTGCGGAATTCAGACTACTAGGCCATGACCGAAAACGAAACAACCCCTTCGACAGTTCACGGGAATTTTTTTGTCTTTAATAAGTTAACTGTTGAAGCCTTAGTTGAATTCCTTAAACAACACCCGATGGAGAAGTGTTTCTTTTTGGCGGACGACAGCTGTCCCCAAGAAGATGGCATTGCCAAGTTGTTGGAACGCGCTGAAGGCGATGTCCTTCCCCTCGGTGAGGTGAATGCCAATGAGCTCTCGGCCGCTCTCCAAGAGCAAATGGCCAAGGGCATGTCCATCGTGTACTTGCCGGGCCAAGTTGCCACGCTGAAGGGTAGCATCACTCACATTCCCTCGGATCTCCTGGAAGCTCTTGCCGATCTGAATCTCCCCATGACCCCAGTGTTCGTGGCCTACTATGGCTCCACGATCATGCACGCTCAGGTGGAGCCAGAACTCATCCAGCAAGGGGTCCCGGCCAAGCTCCATCTCCGCATTCTTCCTGAACTTTCCACGGGACCTGAAGCCGCCGTCCGACTCACCTCAGCGTGGATGGAAGCCTCGGCGGAAGCCTTTGCGGCGCTGCCCCAGCTCAATTGCTCGCTGACCAAAGCGCTCATCAATGCCATGCTCGATCACCCGGAAGCGCGCATCATTGATGGCATTGACGACTCCACGGAAAGCTTCATGCGCATCTTGGCGGTCTCCATCGCCTTGGCAGGTCGACTCAAGAAGATCACGTCAGACCGCCGTTTAGGCGTCATCCTGCCTCCTGGCAAGGGAGCCACCATCGCCAACCTCGCCTGTCTCATTGCGGGCAAGGTGCCTGTCAACTTTAACTACAGCAACTCGGTCGATGCCTTTAACAGCGCCGTTCGCCAATCGGGCGTCGTGCGCTACATCACGGCTGATACCTTCATGCGCAAGGTCCACACCTTCCCGTGGCCTCCCGTCCGCGATCTCATTTTCTTGGATCGCGAAATCGATGAGGTGAAGCCAGCCGCCAAGAAGTGGTTCCTCGCCGCCAAGTTCCTCCCTCGCCCGACCTTCTTCCGTGCGCTCAACTGGAAGCACCTCGATGAATTCTCGGGCGATGACGAAGCCATTCTGCTCTTCACGTCAGGCTCATCGAGCGAACCCAAGGGCGTGGCGCTCTCGCACCGCAACATCTTGGGCAACATCGCCCAGTGCGCCTCGCGCATCGATCTCACCCCAGACAGCCGTCTCCTCAGCTCCCTGCCTGTCTTCCACGGCTTCGGCATCACCATCGGTCTTTTCTTCCCGCTCTTGGGTGGCTACGACTACGTGACTTACCCGTCTCCTGTCGATACCAAGCGGCTCGGCGAGCTCATCCAGCAGTACAACACCCAGTTGGTGGTCACCACCCCGACCTTCCTCCGTGGCTATCTGAAGCACTGCAAGCCAGATACCTTCCAGAATGTGCGCTACCTCATCGTGGGCGCAGAAAAATTACCCCCCGATCTCGCAAAGGCGTTCTACGACAAGTTCCACGTCGAGCCCTGCGAGGGCTACGGCATGTCGGAAGCTTCGCCGGTCTGCTCGGTCAACTTCTTGGATCCTGTCCCCGAGTTCCCCTGCGAGCGCTTTGTCCATGGGCTGAAGCGTGGCACGGTCGGTGCTTGCTTGCCGGGCTTGGCCGTCCGCATCACCATGCCTGACGACAACAAGCCGCTCCCCCTCAGCTATAAGGGCATGATCTGGCTGAAGGGCGTGAACATCTTCCACGGCTACATCGGTCGCGATGAACTGAACCGCGAAATCTTTGACGACGGTTGGTTCCGCACGGGCGACATCGGTTCCTGTGACGCTCAGGGCTTCCTGCGCATTGAAGGCCGACTCTCTCGCTTCTCGAAAATTGCCGGCGAAATGGTGTCGCATGAGGCGGTGGAACTGGCGCTGATGAGTGCCTTCCATTTGGATCCTGCGAGCGATGAACGCCACTTGGCGGTGGTCTCCATCCCTGACGAACAGCGTGGCGAAGCCATTGCGATGTTGCAGACCTGGCAGGTGCCTTCTCTCCAGCAGGAGTTGCTCTCTCTGCGCTATGAGCTGATGAACCAACGCAATCCTGCCACCTGGTGTCCGAAGGTTGTCGTTCCCGTGGATAAGATTCCTATCCTCCCCACAGGCAAGTTGGATCTGTCTCGTTGCCGTTCCATTGTCTACCAAGCCATGGGACTCCCCCTTGATTGATGCTCTCTCGTTAGATGTACCCCACGAGCCCCCAACCGAGGAGTTTCCGTGACCGTGAGCCTCGCGCGCTTTCTGTCACCCAACTGATGTCGCAAATCTCAGGCGCAGTCCGCAACCAAGTGGGCTCGGTCTGGGTGGAGGGCGAAATCAGTAACCTCACCATCCCGGCCAGTGGTCACGTCTATTTCACGCTGAAGGATGCCGGCGCGCAAATCTCTTGCGTCCTCTTCCGTATGCGTGCGGCCGCTTGTCGCATCCGTCTCCGCGATGGCTTGAAGGTGCGCGTCTACGGCGAGGCCACAATCTACGAGAAGCGTGGCCAGGTCCAACTGAACCTCAGCATTGTCGAGCAAGCAGGTCTGGGCGAACTCCAGTTGCGCTTCCTGGAACTCAAGAACCGCTTGGAGGCGGAAGGGCTTTTCGATCCCTCGCGCAAGAAGCCCATCCCCAGTTTTCCCACGGCAGTGGGTTTGGTGACTTCGGCCACGGGAGCGGCCATCCAGGACATGCGTCACATCTTTGAAACGCGCGCGCCGTGGATTGATGTCTATCTCGTGCCTGTCCCTGTCCAGGGTGAAGGTGCTGAGCTGAAGATTGCCGCGGCCATTAAGGCCTGGGGTCATGCTCCTCAGAATGGCTTGCCAGCCATTGATGTGCTCATTGTGGGTCGTGGGGGTGGATCAATCGAGGATCTGTGGAATTTCAACGAGGAGGTCGTGGCACGTGCCATCGCCGCTTGCCCCATTCCCGTCATCAGTGGCGTAGGTCACGAAACCGACTTCACCATTGCCGACTTCGTGGCGGACCAACGAGCACCCACGCCGACCGCAGCCGCGGTCTTGGCGTCGCCTGATGGACCGGCCATCGATCAGTGGTTGGATCAGTGCCAGCAGTCGCTCCGCTTCCGTGCCGACCGCTTGCTGAAGCAGTCGGATCTGCGCTTGCAAATCTACGAACGGGGTCGTCTCTCGTCGCCTGATCTCCTCATCGCTCCTTATGAGCAAACGGTGGACAGGTTGGAGGACGAACTCCTCACGGCGGCACGCAACCATCTGGCTCAGCTCGATCGCAAGTTGGAAAGCCTCGAGTTGCGCATCCAAGCCCATCATCCCCGGCGCTTGAATGAACAACGTCAGCTCCAACTCAACGCCCTGGCCGAGCAGTTGATGCGTGCGGCTCGCCAGAAGCTCACGCTCTGCGACGCCAAAATCGCTCAGCTTGAAACCCAGCTCAACGCAGCAGGTCCTGCCCAGACGCTCAAACGTGGCTATGCCCTCGTCCGCACGTCCCAAGGCCGACTCCTCCGCTCAGCAGATGAAGTCCACTCCGGCGATGAACTCCACATCACCGTAGCTCAAGGCTCAGTAGATGCCCA
>CAYNVM010000020.1:0-22681 GCA_964400645.1 uncultured Akkermansia sp.
ACTTTTTGACCCGAGGGAAGACCAGCGGTGTCAAGTCGGCGGAAGGGAGGATAGGGGGAGTTGACGCAGTTGCGGTACTCGGATTCGAGTCCGTAAGGGGTGCCGTCAGAGTGGTAAGTGATGGAGCGACCGTTGAGGGCGAGGGTTGAGGGGAGCTCGTAGGGGTCAACGGGCATGAGTTTGACATAGGTGAGGCCGTTATCAGGGATGACGGAGGCAGGTTTATCACCCATGTAGACAGGTTTAGAGTCTAGGTTATCAACCATGTAGCTCACGCAAGAGGTGAGGCAGATGATAGGGATGAGAAAGAACGAGCGAAACATGACCGGAGGAACTGAGGGTTAGAATCCGCGTTTGGAAGGAGGCATGAGATCAACTTTACCCTCCGAGATGCGGATGATGCGACCGGTATCAATGACATCAGAGATGATGTCATTATAAGCTGAGGCAAGATTTTCGAAGGCAGGGATGGTGAGGTACATGTAGCCTTGGGGGACGTCAAGAGAGCCGAGTTTACCGCCGATATGCAGAGGCGTGTGCGCCGTGTTATTGGAAGTGAACTCGATGCGAGTCTTAGGAAGAGGGGAGTTGAGAGAAGGCTCCTGAATAACCATCATGTAGAGCGAGATGGTCTGGAGAATGTTGACGCCGATGCGACGTTCGATAATGACCTCCATGTAATTGTTGTGGAGACGGACAGCGACGCCGTGAGGACGAGCGATGGGGGCGAGGATACCGTTTTGGGATGCCTTCAGCGTGGAAGCGATGTAGCGGTTGATGTCCTCTTCCGTGAGGGTGAGAGCGACATCATCGCGAGAGGATTTGCGGAGAAGTTGAGGGATATCAGGTGCCTGTTCTGGTTGGCGGTAGCCAGGGATGGAAGCGAGGTCCTGAGGAATCCACGTGAGGCAGACACCCCACCCGATGGTCACGAGGAGGGCGACAGTGATGAGGAAGATGAAGTTGCCGAGGAGAGAGAAGGGACGGCGACGCACAATGACTTCCTCTTCCTCCGAGTAGTCCTTTTCTCTTTTTTTGAAGAAAGAGAGGTCTTTGGACATGTTGGTGGTCTTGATGGTGTCACCATTCTTCTTTCTTCTGAACCAAGAGAACATGTGGGGCAATCTGTTGGGATGATGGGAGCGAGAGCCTTAGGAGGCGAGTCGGGGGCTTATGGGAGGCGAGGGAACTTGCCGAAGTCTGGGGTGCGCTTTTGGACAAAGGCATCGCGGCCTTCTTGAGCTTCTTCGCTCATGTAATAGAGGAGCGTGGCGTTGCCCGCGAGGTCGAGAAGCCCCATTTGGCCATCGCAGTCGGCATTGAGACAAGCCTTGAGACAGCGGAGAGACATAGGGCTGTGGCGGAGCATTTGGCGGCACCACGAGAGGGTTTCTTCTTCCAACTGATCGAGAGGAACGACCGTATTGACCAAGCCCATATCGAGAGCTTCTTGGGCATTGTACATGCGGCAGAGGTACCAGATTTCTCGGGCTTTCTTTTGGCCGACGATGCGAGCGAGGTAAGACGAGCCGAGACCGCCATCGAAAGAGCCGACCTTGGGGCCTGTTTGGCCGAACTTAGCATTATCAGCGGCGATGGTGAGATCGCAGACGACGTGAAGGACGTGGCCACCACCGACAGCATAGCCAGCGACCATAGCGACGACAGGCTTGGGGATGGTGCGGATGAGGCGTTGGACGTCAAGAATGTTGAGGCGAGGGACGCCGTCATCACCGACGTAGCCAGCATCGCCACGGACCTTTTGGTCGCCACCCGAGCAGAAAGCGAGAGGGCCTTCGCCCGTGAGGATAATCACACCGACCTTGGGGTCTTCATGGGCGAGGTTGAAGGCGTTGATCAACTCCTTGACTGTGAGAGGGCGAAAGGCATTGCGGACTTCCGGGCGATTGATGGTGATTTTAGCAATAGCGCCATCGTCCGTGGTTTCGTACTTGATGTCCGTATAATCTTTTACCTTTGTCCAAGAAGTGCTCATCAGAAGGAATAGTAGGAGCTTGCAGGGTAAAGTAAAGCCTACAATAGGGAGACCATGTGGGGCCGTGGAGGCTATGAGAAAGGGATAAGAAAGAACCACGCACAGCGCCTTCCGCGAGGGAGGGCGACGTGCGTGGCTTAGGGGTGCACAAAGAGCCGATTTAAACCCCTAAAAGACTGATGATGAACTTAGCCCCGAGCGTCATCAGGATGAGAGCCGCAGGGTAAGCGGTAGCGTAGCTGACCACAGGAAGTTGGGAATCCGTCTTGGCGGTGAGAGTGCCGAGAGCAGGTGTGGAGGTCATGCCACCGCAGATGCCACCGAGGATTTCCAGAATGTTCATCTTGAAGAGCTTCTTGCCGACCCAGTAGCCGAGGAGGAGAGGGATACTGGTGACGATCATACCCATGATGAAGACCTTGGCGCCGTATTGGCTGACCGTGTTGAGTAGGTCGTCACCACCAGCAATACCAGCCCCTGCTAAGAAAAAGACGAGACCCAGGTCTTGAAGGAGGACGCGCGTTGGGCGAGGAATGTAGCCGACGAAGGGACCGATTTTGCCGAAGTGGCCAAGGACGAGAGCGACGATCAAAGGACCACCAGCGGTGCCGAGAGAGATGGAAGCGTCTTCGCCGAGGCCGATCTTGACCATGCCGATGATGATGCCGAGGCAGAGACCAAAGCCCAAAGACATGATGTCCGTGGCGTTGATGGCGGTGCTACGGTGGCCGATTTTCGTGGCATAGGCATCAATGGTGGCCGGGTTACCGACGACGGTGAGGATGTCGTTACGTTCGAGGATGGTGTTGCCGTTAGGGATGAACGTAAAGCCGAGACGAGAAATGCGAGAAATGATGATGTGATCCGTTCCAAGGGGATCTGCATGGCGGAGGGTTTGGCCCGCATAGCTAGGAGAGGTGAGGATGAGTTCACGGCGCTCATTGCAGGAGTCAATGGCGTATGGGTTATCGAGCACCTTGCCGAGCGTCATGCCAGCGATGGTGAGGGAGTCTGCAGTGCCAACGACGAGGATTTCCGTATTGCAGACAAGCTTGTCCTCAGAATCAAGGGGAACGAGACGTCCATCGCGGACGATGCGAGTGGCGCGGCAGTTCATGTCCTCAAGGATGGGGCAGGAGGCGATTCCCATGTCAGAAAGATCCTCGCGAGTGACTTTGACGAGCTTCGAGACAATAGCAGAGCTAGAACCGCTGTGTTTTTCAGCCATGAAGGCCTCACGGTTGAGGTCGATTTTGAGGAGACGAGGGAGGAGTTGGACAAAGAGAACAACGCCAACGACGCCGAAGGGGTAAGCGATACCGTAGCCGATACTGACGCCAGAGGATTGGCCCGTCAGGTTTTCAAGGACTTCAGAGGCAGCGGCGAGAGCAGGTGTACTGGTGCAAGCACCTGCGAAGATACCCGACGAGATGCCACCAGGGATGTTAAAGAGTTCGCCACAGCCGATCGTGCAGATGGCCGCACTGGCGACAATGAGGATGGATAAGAAGACGAGTTTGCCCCCTTGGTTAGCGAGAGCAGAGAAAAAACGGTTACCAGCGCTAAGACCGACGCAATAGACAAAGAGAGCGAGGCCAAGATTGCCGACGCCAGCAGGGATTTTGAGGTGGAAATTGCCAGCGACGAGAGCGATGAAGAGGACGCCCGAGAGACCGAGCGAGAGGCCTTTAACCTTGATGTTGCCGATGGCAATGCCGAGAAAGATGATGCCAAAGAGGACGATGAGAGGCTGATGGAGAATTTGGTCCATGGTGAGAGGGGTTAAAGGGCACCGGCGCGAGCGTAGAATGCGGTTTCGTCAGGGAAGTTACGCAGGCTCACGGGGATGGTAGAATGAAGAAGGTGTGGGTTAAAGTGACGGATGGGCTCGCTGAGGTGTTGCATGTTGGTTTCCGTGTGGAAGTAATGCTGGAGGTAGTAAGTGCCAGAGTACCCACGAGCAGCGAGGTCATCGATGATGGTGTTGATGTCGTTCTCGAGGAGGAGATCAGGGTGGACCGTGGTGCGGACTTCAAAGGGGAATTGACGGGCAATAAGCCAGTCGAGGGATTCCGAGAAGGCATTCCAGAGTCGCTGGGGGCACCCCGCCATGTCAGAGAACATGTGTTGGGGTGCCTTATAATCGAGAGCGATGTATTGGACGAGGTCCGACTCGACAAGCTGTTGGATGAGCTTGGGGTTGGTGCCATTGGTGTCCAACTTGACGGCGTAGCCCATAGAGCGGGCTAAAGAACAGACGTCAGGCAGATCTGGGCATAGCGAACATTCACCCCCGGACATGACGACTCCATCAAGGAATCCAGCTCGGGATTTGAGGAACTCCTCAACAGAGTGCTCTCGGATGCGGGAGAGAAAGCCAGTCTTCGCCATACTAGCTTTAGCAAGGTCAGCGTTGTAGCAGTATTGGCAGCGGAAATTGCAACCGCTAAACCAAAGAATACAAGCGACCTTTCCCGGGAAATCCAGGAGCGTGAGGGGAGTGATGTCCGCTATGCCTCGGTTCATGCCCAATGACTTCGCCTTCAATTGGGAAAATGTTCACCTGCTTGGGAGCAGGAAGGACAGGAGTGAGGTTCCACGAAATGGGTGCGGTCTTGGAACTCGCCCTGCTTGCCAGCGTTGAATGTTTCGACAGGGCGATGGTAGCCCATGACGCGGGTGTATACAGTGCACTTGGAGCGTTCGTCTTGGTGTTCAGCCAAGATCTTTTCTTGTTCTTCGTAGCTCATATAATGGAGTTGGTTAGAGTTAGGTGGGAAGTTATTTGGCGTATTTGTCGATCAGTTCACGGTCGCAGTGTGGGCAGAACTCGTGTTTGCCCTTGAGGTAGCCGTGCTTATCACAGACGGAGAAGAGCGGGGTGACCGTGAGGTAGGGGAGACGGAAATGGGTGAGGACCTTGCGGACAATGTCGCGGCAGGTTTCAGGCGAGCTGATGGCTTCGCTCATGTACATGTGGAAGACGGTGCCGCCGGTGTAGCAACATTGGAGGTCATCCTGCAGGGTGAGAGCCTCAAAGAGGTCCGTGGTGTAATTAACGGGAAGTTGAGAGCTGTTAGTGTAGTAGCGCTTACCGACAGGGCCTTCTTGGATGATATCGGGGAAGCGCTTGGCGTCCTCACGAGCAAAGCGGTGAGTGGTGCCTTCTGCAGGGGTGGCTTCCAGGTTGTACAGGTTGCCAGTTTCTTCTTGGAAGGAGCGGATCTTGTTGCGCATGAACTCAAGGATTTCGCGAGCGAACTCGATGCCTTCATCCGAGGAGATATCGATGGCGTCATTGGAGAAGTTGCGGAGGAGCTCATTCATGCCATTGATGCCGATGGTCGAGAAGTGGTTGCGGAAACCAGGCAAGTAGCGCTTGGTGTATGGGTAGAGGCCGCGGTCATAGAGCTCCTGGATGAAGACGCGCTTCTTTTCCAGGGTGTCTTTAGCGAGCTCCATGAGGTGTTCCAGATGAGAGAAGAGAGCTGGCTTGTTTTGCTTATAGAGATAGCCGAGGCGAGCCATATTGATGGTGACGACGCCGATGGAGCCCGTCATTTCCGCAGACCCGAAGAGACCACCACCACGTTTAAGCAACTCACGTAGATCCAATTGTAAGCGGCAGCACATGGAGCGGACAGCGTCCGGCTTATAGGCGCGCTCATCGGGAATGCGGTTTCCGTTTTCGTCGGTAGTGTATTGGCTACCAATGAAATTCTGGAAGTAGGACGAGCCGATTTTAGCGGCGTTTTCAAAAAGAAGAGGGACATTTTTGCCATTCCAGTCAAAGTCTTCGGTGATGTTGACGGTGGGAATGGGGAAGGTGAAAGGCTGACCCGTGCTATCGCCTTCCGTGAGGACTTCATAGAACGCTTGGTTGATGAGGTCCATTTCTGGTTGGAAGTGCTTGAGAGTCATCTTGTCGGGGGCGGCAACGCCACGTTCCTGGGCCAGAGCGACGAGGTGAGGATCAGTGATGCCTTCGAGGAGGTGGTGGCCATCGCAGAAGGGGATCTGTTCGCGGAGGTCGCGAGGAACTGTCCAGTCGATGGTGACGTTCGTGAAAGGAGATTGCCCCCAACGAGAAGGAACATTCAGGTTGTAGACAAAGCCACGGATGTCTTTCTTGATGCGTTCGTAAGGAAGCTGATCTTTGAAGACGTACGGAGCCAGGAAGGTATCAAAGGAGCTGAATGCCTGAGCACCTGCCCATTCGCTCTGCAAGATGCCAAGGAAGTTAGCCATTTGGCCGAGGGCTTCGCGGAAGTGGTGAGGGGGACGGCTGTTGACGCGGCTACGGACACCGTTAAAGCCCTCGTTGAGGAGATTGCGGAGACTCCACCCGGCGCAGTAGCCAGTGAGGCAGTCGAGGTCGTGGATGTGGAAGTCGCCATTGCGGTGGGCAGCACCTTCTTCAGGGGTGTACACTTGGTCAAGCCAGTAGTTGGCGATAACCTTGCCGGCAGTGTTATTGATGAGGCCGGCGTTGGAGTACGTGGTGTTGGAGTTGGCTGCGATGCGCCAGTCGGTGCGACCGATGTATTCTTCGACGGTCAGTTTGCAGTCAACGTAAGTGTTGCCAGCGTAGACGCCACCGATTTGTTCGCGCTGCATTTTGTGCAGGAAGCGGTATGTGATGAAGGCTCGGGCGGTGTCGAAGTAACCACATTTGAAGAGCGTACGTTCGATATGGTCTTGGATTTGTTCGACGGTGACGGACTCCATGTCTTGAATGGTTGCGAGAACTCGTTCATAGACGAAGTCGTCATAGTCCGTGGCGGAGCTATGGAAGGCTTTGCGGAGAGCTTCTTGGATCTTATATCCTTGGAAGGCCTCGGTTTTGCCGTTGCGTTTGATAATTTGAGTGACCATATAACGTGTGCTTGGAAAATGGGATGTGAGTGTCATCCCGCGCACGTCCTCACTGAGGGGCCAAGAAAAACAAGGGCATAGTGTCCCATGAACAGTTCCCGAGAGCTTCGATCATTGAGCCTCGTTGAAACTGAACAATCGACAAGAACTGCCGTATGCTCATCTTTTCGCGAGATGGTGATACTCGTTAGTGCAGGTCGTCTTCTGGCTTCCGGTCTTCGATCATTGGTGATACTCCTTCCCAATTCTTTGAGAATCAGTGGTGTATCCGATCTACCGGTTACAGCGGCGCGTCCGCGACGGTCTTTCACCGTCTTCCGTTACCTGCGCTGGTTGTGTGAATACTCTCACATCTTTCTATCGACAAGAAAAAAGAAACATGTAGCGCAAACTATTTTTGACATATACTATATGTTGTGTCGTTTTGGTGAATTTGGGAGGAAATTGTGCCTCCCAAATTCGGCTTTAAAGACTCGCTTAGAGGTGAACTGGATCTAGTGGACTGCGATTGCGTTTTCTCGTCAATTAACGCTCTTTCTCGTCAAAAGTGGTGAATTTGACGAGAAAGATGAGGGTCTGACGAGAATCGGCCAGTCCGCGTGTTATATCGTTTTACGCAGATAATAAGTGGATTTCCCTCGTTCCTGTTGTGATATTTCTCCACTGTGGCAAAGGAAGTTCAGGCTTCGTTCTACAGAGGAAGCGCTGAGGGAGGGGCAGAGTTCTAATAGATCTGCTTTTTTGAATTTTCCGATTTTTTGACGAATAGCGGAGCGGACAATCTCAAGTGTTGGGAGTTTTTCGTCTACTAACTCGATTCTATCCTCGAAGTCTCGATAGGCACTGATCAGAGTCCCTAACAGATATTTGATGAATGGCGTCGGGTCATCGTCTCCCTCGTGCCATTTGGACTGAGACTGTTGCAAGGCCTCGTAATAGAAATCCTTATTTTTGGCAATCTTTGACTCCAATGAGATATAGCGTCCGACATAGTATCCACTGCGATAGAGCAGGAGGGTAGTGAGCAAGCGGCTCATTCTGCCGTTTCCGTCTATAAAAGGGTGGATACACAGGAAATCATGGATAAAGACAGGGATCAGGAGCAATGGATCCACGACACCTTCTCCGATAGCCATGTTATAGCTGTCGCATATTGCCTGCATAGCATCAGGAGTTTCATAGGGAGCAAGGGGAGTGAACAGGATAAAGCGCTTCCCTTGAGTATCAGTGGCACTGATATAGTTTTGAGCATCCTTGAACTTCCCACCAAAGCTAGAATCCGTGTAACGGAACATGATTTTATGCAGCTGAAGAATGTAATTGGGGGTGATGGGGATGTACTCAAAACTTTCGTGAACGACATTCAGAGCATCTCGATAGCCCAAAATCTCTTTTTCATCACGATTCCGTGGGGTTGTTTTCTCGGAGCAGAGTTGCTTCAACCGAGTCTCTGTGGTGCAGATCCCTTCAATGGCATTGGAGGCTTCCGTACTTTGAACCTTTGCAATTTCTACCAATCGGTTCAGAGTTTCTTCTTTTTGGCGGAGAAATAAGGTCTGTTTCCCTCGTGCCTCATGAATGGCAGAGAGATAGTTGACGATCTCAACATCCCAGCATTTGTCTCGATAGGTAGAATAATCAAAGTCGCGCATTCTCCTCACTAAGCTTTCTTTCTCGTCAAATGTATACTATTTGACGAGAAAATCAATTGCTGAGTTTAGGCTCTCGACTTGAAATGGGGTAGAAATAAGAAAAGCCCTCTTCCCGAGTGAGGGGAAGAGGGCTTTTGGGGAAGCTTGTGTGAGATTTAGTGGTTGGTGCCGAGTTGGGCTTCCATGTTCTCACGGATTTCATCGTGGAGGCTGTGCTTGCGAGTGAAGAAGAGCACAGCGGCAGGAGCGATGAAGAGAGAGGCGTAGGTGCCGATGATGATACCGAGGGTGATGGAGAGAGAGAAGTCTCTCATAGCGGGACCACCGAAGAAGTACAGGCAGATCACAGCGGCCAGAGTGGAGGCCGAGGTAAGGACTGTACGGGAGAGGGTGTTGTTGAGAGCTTCGTTCATGATGTCCTTCACAGGGGTGTTGGGATCAGCGAAGCGGATTTGTTCGCGGATACGGTCGAAGATAACGATGGTGTCGTTGACGGCGTAACCTGCGATGGTGAGGATGGCGCCCACGTGGATGATGTTGAGCTGTTCCTTGAAGAGGATGAGGATGCCGAGGACGAGAAGCACGTCGTGGAGAATGGCAATGACAGCGCCGAGAGCGAAGGACCATTCGAAGCGAACGGCCAAGTAGACCATGATGCCGACGAGACCGGCGATGATGGCCCAGAGCGAACCGCGTAAGAATTCATCGCCAAGGATAGGACCGACCATGTCGACGGAAGGACCTGCTTTGGTGACGATTTCAGGCATGTCTTTGTTGATGCCAGCGGTGATCAAGTGAGTGTCATTGGTGTTGGCAGCGCAACGGATGATGATGTTGGTTTCGCCAGCAGCGGTGTTGAATTCCTGGACAGTGGCGTTCTGGGAGAGAGGCAGAACAGAGACGATTTGTTCGACCTTCTTGAAGTCAGCCGTGACGCCTTGAGGAACTTCATAGGTGATGGACGTACCGCCCGTGAAGTCGATACCGAGGCATTGTTTGCCTTGGATGAAGGTGCCGACGACGCAGACGAGGAAGAGGATGCCAGAGCAGGCGATAGCGATGTGGCGCTTGCCCATGAAGTCGATGATTCCGACGCCCTTGAAGAGGTTGAGGAACTGCATGTCGTGGAGGAGACCGGTCTTTTCAATCCAGTAGAAGAGAACGCGGGTGACGACGATGGCGCCGATCATGGAGGAGGCGATACCGATGATGAGGGTCACAGCGAAGCCCTTGATGGTACCACTGGCCATGAAGACCAAGATGGCGGCAGTGATTAAGGACGTGATGTTGGAGTCGAAGATAGCGGAGAAGGCCTTTTCGTAGGACTTGCGGAGAGCGATGCCGAAGCTGTTGCCCTTTTCTTTTTCTTCGCGGAGACGTTCGTTAATGAGCACGTTGGAGTCGACAGCGACGCCGAGGGTGAGGACGACACCAGCGATACCAGGGAGAGTGAGAACGAACCCGAAGAGGGACATGAGGCCCAGAAGGATGAGGGCGTTGATGGAGAGGCCGACGATAGCGACGATACCTGCGAAGCGGTAGTAAACGGCGACGAGGATGAAGCAGATGATCAGGCCGGCAACACCAGCGATTTCACTTTGTTGCAACGCCGTCTTACCCAAAGAAGCGGACACTTGGCGTTCTTCAAGAATCGTGAGTTCGTTGGAAAGAGGGTTGGTGAGGGTCTTAGCGAGCTGTTCAGCTTCGCCAGGCTTGGTGAGACCACTGATGGAGAAATCTTTGGAAAGGGTGGCTTGGACGACAGGAGCACTGATGACCTTGCCGTCAAGGACGATAGCCAAGCGGTCTTGGCCCTTGACCATAGGCATGGTGGCCTTCCACATTTTGTCAGCACCGGCGCTACTCAGAGTAACGCTGATGTAGCCCTTTTCAGCGTAGTTAGGATAAGCGGATTTGATGTCCTTACCCGTGAGGAGAGGGCGCTTGGTGAGGAAGAGCTTTTCCGTGTGTTCCTTGCCAGCGTCCGTGACAAAGCTGTAGTCGTAGAGTTCGTAGCCAGGGACACGTTCAATGCCTTCGCTGATGAGGCGTTGGTTGTTGGGGTGGACAGGAAGAATTTGGAGGTGAGCGATCTTAGTGATGATTTCGCGTTGTTCCTTGATCTTTTCCGGGTCAGTTTCAGGGATTTGAATTTGGATCTTGTCAGCGCCTTGAGGCATGACGGTGACTTCATTGGCCCCCGAGGAGTTTAAGCGTTCATTGATGGTGAGGCAGGCTTGTTCCATGGCCTGCTTGCTGAGAGGTTCGGGTTGACCGTCGATGATGTTGGGCTGGACCTGAAGGGTGAAGGAGACACCGCCGTCAATGTCGATCCCGTAGCGGATGCCCGAGGTAAACAGAGAGAAAAGCGAGAAGGCGGCAATACCCAGAATGAAAAGGGTGCCTGCGTTGCGCTTGGTGGAATCGTTATCAGAGCTCAGGTACCAGAAGAAGAGTCCGAGCAAGAGCAAACCAGCAATAAAGATAAACAAGGGGTCGCCGAAACAACTGAAGATGAAATCCATCACGGGATTGTTCTGCGAGGAGCTAGCTGCAGGAGCGTTAGTAAGTGCCAACAAATTCATGAACGATTAACTTTGGAAAAGATGGTGAAGTATTGTCTTCTTTTTAGTCGCGAGGTCAAGCGCACATTCATACGCTGAGTCGCGAAGGCGTCTCAGGGCGAAGGGAGCTTATTGTTCGTCTGCGACGAGAGGGAAGGTGTCTGAAAGGGGATAGTCGTCAATTTGGATGAGCTCGACGCCGTACATCTTTGCGATGGCAGGGGCCTCTGATTTGGCGTAGGGCTTGGCGTAGTAGATCTTTTTGACGCCGTGGGCGCAGAGGGCTTGCATACAGGACGTGCAAGGCATGGTGGTGCAAGCGACGATTTTGGCTTCGCCACGCTTGATGAGACTACAGAGGTTGATCTCAGCGTGGAGCATGTATTTTTGGCGACCTTCACGGTTCTTCCAGAAGTCGTCCGTGGCGGTGAAGCCAGGGTAGAGACCGTTGTAGGCAGTGCCAATGACGCGGTTATCAGCATCGAGGGCAGCTGCGCCGACTTTGCGGTAGGGATCTTCCGAGCGGAGAGCTGCCGCATGGGCCAAGGTCATCACATATTGAGGAATCGGAAGTCTTTGTTGGTGTTCCATGGCGGGGTGAAAGTTGGAGAATTAGGATTCGGTGGCAACGCTCTGGAGTTCGGCTAGGAAGCCTGATTCATCAAGGTAGAGGTTGCCAGGAAGGGCGTAAGGAGCGACGAGCGAGGCGCCCAAAAGAGTGTTCTGAGCATTCGGATCCGTGTAGAAGCCAGGGAGAAGGCGACCACGGGTGCGAGCTCTCATGCCGAGCTGAACCGTACCGTCGTCGACGCGGAAAACGCCGTGGCACATGGACATGGCGATGACGATGCCGTGGCTCGTGCAGAGGCAAGGCTTCCATGCGGTGTTCGGCAGGACGAGAGCAGGGCGGTTGCTGAAGTCGTAGAACTGGATGCGCTTGTTAGGCACCAAGTTGTAGAGCTGTTGGCGGAGGGAATAGGCGCCAGCCATTTGACGCATGTTCTCAGGCAGAGTCTTATCGGCTCTGGAAAGAAGGAAAATAGGCGTTTGGGTGAGAATTGGCCAGAGAATGGAGACGACCTCTTCCTGGGATTCTTGGTAGCCGACGGTAGTCAGAAGGAGTTCTCCCGGTTGGAGAGCGTTGACGCGAGCGATCTGCTGGGCGTTCATCCACTTGACATTGAGAGACTCGCGATCGGCGCAACAAGCGAGGAGAGAGCGAATCCACATGGAGATAGGATCCGTGCCTTCAGGGGGAGTGCGGTTGATCAGGTAGCGAGCAATTTCGCCAGCCGTGATGGAGTCGGACGAGGTGGAGACCAACTTGAGGTGGCGCATGGACTCGAGGCGGTTGAGAACCTCGTCATTGTTGGCGCCAGCAGAAACAGTGATGCACTTGGCCGAGAGTTGGCGGAGAGAGTTGAGCGCCTCGGCAGGAGTAATGGTTTGGGGATCGAGAGCCTTACCGATAGCAGCGGTGAAGCGGTAGGGAACGCGCTTAGGGCGCTTCGAGAAGAAGCGGTTGCCCGAGTACGAGAAAATGCTTCCCCAGAGTTCGTCCATGTAGATGGGAATGATGGGGCAGTGGGACTTACGAGCCATGACTTCGAGCCCACGACGAGCGGCGCAGAGAGTTCCCGTACGGGTGAGCTGGCCTTCAGGGAAGATGCAGATGACTTCGCCATCCTTAAGGGCTTGGATCGCCTTGGAAAGAGCTTCGCGAGGTTTGCGAGACGAAATCGGGAGGCAGTTAAAGAGTTCGAGGAGCCAGCCCAACCAACGCATGGTGACGAATTCTTCCGCAACGATAAAGCGGATGGGGCGAGGCGAGATCATGGAGAGGAACAGAGCGTCGCCGTAGGTGACGTGGTTCGAGATGATGAGGACGCCACCGTATTCAGGGATGTTGCTTTGGCCAATGACGCGAGAGCGGTAGGTGAGGTGCATGAGCCAGAGGCCTATCATGCGGATGAACTCGCGAGGGATGAGTCGGAGAGCAATGATGGTGATGCCGAGTCCGAGGAAGCCCAGAACGACGAATTGGGCTTGGACGCTGATGAGTTCCTTCATGAGCATCTGGAAGCAGACAGCGACGAGGCCCATGAGCATGTCCATGAGGTTACCGGCTGCGATGATGTTGCCACGTGAGGATTCATCACACTTGTCTTGGAGGTAGGCATTGAGCGGAACCAAGTAAGCGGCGGCAAAGGCACCCGTGATGGAGAATCCGACGTGACACCAGATGGAGTCGACAGGGAAGAACGCCGTGAAGAAGCAACCGACGGTGAGACCGATGGCCCCAAGGGGAATGAGCCCCATTTCGATCTTGGTGCGAGAAAGGATGGACGCAATGGAACCACCGACGACAACGCCACCGCTGAGCCAGATCATGAGGAGGGCAGCTTCCCAACCGAAGCCCTCGCCACCGCCCGTCTTTTCCTTGGCGATTTGGATGGTGATGAGCATCAAGACGCCAGCAAGGAACCAGAAATACGAGATACCGATTTCGCTGAGTCGGAGATTACGTTGGCGCCAGAGGAACTTGAGTTGGCTGAAGTGTTCGAAAAAGATGCTGAGTTTGAAGGGGCGTTTGTTGGTGACGCCGTAACTGGGAAGGAAGAGCGAGCCGATCGATGTGGGGATGGCTAGCAACATGAAGATGAGCGTGGGGAAGGCCGCTGCGTGCCAACCGTCGTTGGATTGGATGAGAAGGGCGTCAAACCAGATGAAAACGCCGATTTGGGCGGCGAGGATGGCGAAGACGATACTCATCTCGACGAAGCCCGAGGCAAAGCCTAAGGCACGAGAACCGAGCATGTTTTTGACGATGCCTTTTCGAGCCGGGCTGAGAACTGTGGCTTGGATAGCAAAGATACAGAACCATGCGATGGCGGCATGGATGTTGTGGTTTTGGAGACAGAACCACATGAGCGCCATGACTCCGATTTGGAGGAAACACATGGCTTTGATGATGAGACTCTTAGAAAAGCAATCAGAGAGCCAACCGACAACAGGCGCAAAGAGGATATAAGGCAGAACGATGATGGCACCCAGAGGATATTCCAAGCTAGCTTCTTCACTCCAGAGCCAGCCAGCGAGAGGGATAAGCAAGAACTGAGCCGCCTTTTCGTTAAAGGCATTTTGTGACTGGATGACAATCAGATACCAGAAGTACGCCCAATCCTTTTTCGTTGGTTCTTTATACGTTTGCTGCGCGTCGTCCATGAGGGTTGCCGATTATTATCAGTTTTCGATTGATAGAAAAGAACAATTAAAGGTGCTTTCCTTTCTGACAATGAGTCAAAATAACAAAAGAAAACACGTGTAGAAAAATGATAAATCCTCCGGAGTAATAAACTCCGGAGGAAATAAAGGTTTGTTTAGGTATCAATGAACCCTTGAACTTAAATCAGAAGGGAACGTCGTCATCATCTGCAGGGATGTTCGACCAAGGTTCATTGGCAGGTGAGGAAGGGGCAGGGCGTTGGGATGGGTAACCGCCACCTTGTTGGCCACCGCGCTGAGGAGAATAGGGCGCATCAAAGGCAGGACCATTGTTAGATGGGCCATTGAAGGAGCGCTGAGGATATGGGTTGGAAGCGGGAGCATCACCACCGCGGAAATCGTTCCCAGCGCCACCGCGTGGGAGAAGCTGGAGGTTTTCGCCGATGACGCGGAGCTTGGTGCGCTTTTGGCCTGTTTGCTTATCTTCCCAGGAGTCCAATTGGAGGCGGCCTTCGATGAAAGCGGCGCTTCCTTTTCTGAGGTAAGAGTTAGCCACTTCAGCTTGGCGATTCCAGAGAGTGACGTCGACGAAAGTGGTTTCTTCCTGACGATCATTAGCTTCAGAGCCAGAGACGTAGCGATTGATGGCAAGGCGGATATCAGCCACAGCGGTGCCCTTGGGAGTATAGCGCATTTCGGGATCGGCTGTCAGGTTGCCCATCAGTAAAACTTTGTTGAAGTTGGCCATAGCAGTGTGGTGGTGAATTGTGTAATGGGTTGATGCGAATGCACAATCATCCGCATCTCATGTTCGTTGTGATTTATTGTTCAGAGATGAGAATAATTCAATCAAAAAATATGGGGTAGGGACGGGGATATATAATGCGGTCGCCTGGAGTTAAAGTCCCCATTTTTGACGGACGCTTCCATAAAGGAGCGTGCGCAACATTTCGGAAATGAGGCTACGTTCACCCATGGTGGGGATGGGGCGCAAGACGGCGTAGGAATGAGTATCCGTGCCCATGATCTTTTCCATCTTGAAGCTCGTGAAGTCCTTGAGAACCTCGCCATCGCGGGAAATCTTACCCTCTTTGAGGAGACTATCGTAGACGGCTTCGGCTTCATAGGTGCGGCTGAGCGAGCCCTTAGAGTCGTGCAAGCGGACGATGAGAGCGCCACCATCGCCGACGAAGTTGACGCCGGCAGAGCCCATGGCGTCAGAGGTGAGGTGGGCGTCTTCAGCGCCGAAGAGGAGGGCGCCGCTGCCCGTGATGTTGATGGGGCCAGAGTGAACGCCATGTTTGACGGCGACGAGTCCACTATAGATCCACGTGGTGAACTTACCCTTGAGTTCGTTTGCGCGGACAATGCCTTGGCGGACGGTAAGCATCGACATGTAGTTGGCCATATCGAGGGAGCGGACGGTGAGCATCCCTTCGTTGACCTTGATGGTGGCAACATGATGCTCAGCGTTGACGATGTCGCCTTTTTCGAAGAGAGCTTTGCCACCGTTGAGGATGAGCGTGCCATCCGCCTTGTGACCGATATCTAGAACGGGACCCGATTCATTGCCGACGTAGCCAAACCACGCGCCTTTTTCGACATTGATTTGGCCGGGGTGGACGTGGTTGGAATTAGGGTTGATGTCGCCGATGGTGCTGAGGCCGTTGTCGGTACAGATGCAGGCACCTTCTTCCAGGGTGACTTTAGCTTGGATGCTGACGGAGCCCGCGATGAGTTCTGAGCGAAGAATTGTAGGGGAGAAATACCCGACCTTATTGGGGGACGGCGTATTTAAATAGATCATATCCGCATAAGCGAATTTTTCCAGTTTGCTCATAGTGAAATCTTTCGTGAAATTGACAGGAAGGCAGAGAGACAACGGACTGCCCATCAATCTTCATTAAACTGATTCGGAACTAGAAAAGTCAATGGAAAAGCGATGAAATTTTCAACGCTGACGATCTGCTTGGAATAAAAAGACGGCAGGCTTCACTTATGCCGATTTGATTAAAACTCAGATTGTTCGGAGCGGATATCGAGATCAAGTTTGATCATGCGGAAGCAGGCGATAGTGGTCGTGACAAACATCAAGATCAGCCAGAAATGCGCAGTGAAAGCATAAGGAAGGCTGTTGATGAAGTTAGCGATGCTGTACGCAATGCCTTTGGGTTCCAGGGAGCTGAGGTGGATGTCTTCCGTGTAATTGATGAGGCCACGGCGAGGCATGGAGAGCTCGTCAGCAGCTTGGGAAGGGGTGAGGTTGCCTTGGATGGGGTCAATGACAAGCTCGTTGGTGGAGTGGATGGTGGGTTCGTAAACGCCAACGACGTTGCCGTGGTGGAGCAGAGCCATGGGAACCTTATTGGACTCAGCGTAGCGAGCCATCGCATTCATGCGGAGAACGCCGGGATCAGTCAGTTGGACGGTGACGGAGTTATCGCCCGAAGGATGCGCCGAGAGAACGTAGGAATCGTTGATGTGGGAGGAATCGGCAACGCTGATGACAGAATCACCCCAACGGAGGAGAGATGCTTCCGGCTGACGGAGGTTCGTGGCGGATTCGTCACTGCTAAGGACGGAGCGGACGGAGATGAGTTCCTTATCGGCCTTGGGGATGGCGACGGAGAGGATATCGGAGAGCTCCTGCTGAGAGGCAGGCACGGTGATGGCGCCTGGGCGGAAGCGGAACACCGTTTGCATCGAGCTTTCAGGGGAGAGAGCATCGATGGAGACGATATCTTGGAGGTGAGGCGACTCAACCAAGCGACGTTTGATGGTGTCGGTGATCAGGTTCAGCTTCGTGGGAGAGTTAATCACCGTTTCGTCCCAAGAGATGGCGTAAGAACTCACAAACTGGTTCTTTGCTTGGAAGTCTTGTTCTTTGCGGACGGTATGTTGAACGAATGGGTTTAAGATGAAGATTTGGAAAAGGGCAAAGAGAGCTGGAGGCACCAACGCAAAGAGAAGAGAGCGACGGAGGAGATGGTGAGAGACTTGCTCGATGTCCGGGTTATTAGTTCTGATGGTGGCCCAAACAATGAGAATGGCGGCAACGCAGAGCATGAGGCCAATCACCGAAAGGAAAATGTAAAACGGATCGTTCACTTGTAGGTATACTAGACACAAGGAATGCATCACGCAAGGGGATATCTCGTCACCTTCTTTAGGGTAGCGATGACGGCGGCGTATTAAGGTTGCTATCCTTTGGCTTTATCGTTCAAATAAACTTAATCATCCTATATTCGAGAGACGGATTTATCCTTCGGCAGAAGTGCAAGGGAAAATCATGGGAGCGTGTCGTCATTAGGATCATCGTGGAGCAACGAGGAATCTCACTTGAATGGCCCGATGATTGCGCTAAGGTTGAGACCAGTTATTTGCACCACGTCCCCTTTAAATGATGAACGAATCTACACGCAGAACGAGTGATGAGCTTGCCGCGGGCTCGGGGCGTTCTGGACGTGGAGCTCAGCCGATGTGGTGGGCATGGGGGAAGGTGGCCGTGATTCTCGGTGCTCTGTTGCTCTTGGGATCATGCGAGCGAAAGAGTTCGGTGGAAGAAGCCAACGAACAGGGCGTGCTGATTCTGGGGAACAATGCGGAGCCTCAGAGTTTTGACCCGCACTTAGCGACGGCGGTGTCCGACAGCAAGATCATCAATGCGACCATGGAAGGCCTGGTGCGAGGAGATGCCGCTGACGATTCCGCGTACCATCCCGGCGTGGCGGTGAGTTGGTCGCACAATGCGAGTGCCGACGAATGGGTCTTTCAACTGAGACCCGATGCGGTCTGGAGCGATGGAGCTCCTTTGACGTCGGCGGACTTTGAATTTGCGTATCACCGGCTGTTGCACCCACACTTTGGTGGGCGTTATGCCGACATGCTTTATCCGCTGAAAGGAGCGGAGGATTACAACAAGAACAGACGTGGGTTGATTTTGTGCTCTGGCTCGGAGACGTTGCCTGCTGTGGCGACTCCAGAGGTGCTCGAGGCCGTCAATTGGTCGGGTGACGAGAACGTACAAGGCGAGGACGATGCGGCACGAATCAAGCGACAGGGACTGGACAAGCTTACTGTGGAGGACTGGCAGAAGTTAGCGCAGAATCCCGAGCTGATCGAGTGGCCAGAGGAGCTGACCGCCGAGCAGAGGAGCGTTCTCATTGAGCGGATGTTGGCGGATGCCGAGGCTGGCAAGCCAGATTTGTGGGAGCGTGCGCAGGTGGGGATTTCTTGTCCCGATGCCCAGACCGTGGTGCTGCGGTTGCGTTCGCCGATGCCTCAGTTGCCCCTGCTTTTGTTGCACTACACCTGGTTCCCCGTGCCAGCTCATTCGATTAAGCAACACGGAGGAATGCTAGACCGAACGGGGGCCTGGACGCGGCCTGGTCGTGCCGTGGGCAATGGACCCTTTGTCATGGCGGAGCACCGCTTCAACCAGATGGTGGAAGTGCGGAAGAATCCGCTGTATCACGGAGCGCAAGGAGTGGCCTTGAAGGCCATCCAGTTCTTACCCATCGTCAATGGGTTTACGGAAACGCGGATGTATTTTGACGGGAAGTTGCACGTGACCAACAACGTCCCGCCCGAAATGATCAGCTATGCCCAGAAAAAGGGCGGGAGCGAGTACAGGACGGAGAATTACTACGCCACGATCTTTTATCGACTCAACACCACGAAGCCACCCTTGAACGACCCACGGGTGCGTCGGGCGCTGTCGTTGGCCATGGACAGAGCCTCCATCGTGCGCGATGTGGCCTGTGGAGCAGGGATGCCGTGCCAAGGATTCACGCCACCTGGGGCAGGGTATGCCTCCGTGGGTGGGGTGGACTTCCAACCTGAGTTAGCCCGACGCCTGTTGGCGGAGGCAGGCTATCCAGGGGGACAAGGCTTCCCGAAGTTAGAGCTGATGACAACGTCACGCGAAGTGCAGAAGTCCATGGCGGAAGTCATCCAGGCGATGTGGAAGAAGCACTTGGGCATCCAGGTCGACATCCGTTCCTGCGAGTGGACAGCGTACAAGTACGCTCAGAACTCGATGCAATTTGACATTTGCTCGTCGTCGTGGTCAGGCGACTACTTAGATCCAGCGACCTTCCTGGACCTGTGGCGAGCCGGCGCAGGGAATAACAACACGGGATGGGCGTCCAAGGAATACGAAAGAATATTGGATGGCGCCTACAAAGAAGGCACCATGGAAGGGCGCTTGAAGGGCATGCAAGAGGCCGAAAAGCTGATGCTGAAGTCGGCGCCTATCATCCCCATCTATTGGGCGCGTCGCTCGTACTTGAAGCGCCCCGAAGTGAAGGGGTGGTCGCCGTTGCTGTTGGACAATCACATCCCCGAAGCCGTGCATTTGGGTGAGCCCGAGGCGTGCGAGGACGACAGCTGTTTGAGAAAGGAGGAAGAGTCGTTTAGATGAAGATGCTACTCAGTCGCTTGGGGCAAGGCGCTGTCGTGCTGTTTGTGTTGGAGACGATCACGTTTTTCCTGATCCGCCTGTTGCCAGGGCATCCGTTCATGGGCGAAAAGAAATTGCCCGAGCACGTGTTGCAGCAGTTACAAGCCAACTACGGGTTAGATCAGAGTGCCGTGGTGCAATACCTCCACTACTGGCAGAATATCCTCTTCCATGGCGACTTTGGTCCGTCGTTGGTGAAGGAAGGCATTGGCGTGTCCGATATCATTGCTCAGGCCTTCCCCGTGTCCCTGCAGTTGGGGTGTTGGGCCATGCTCATTTCCATTGCCGTGGGGATTCCTGCTGGGGTGGCGGCTGCACTTTACAAGAACCGTTGGATCGACTGGAGCGTGATGCTGTTGGCGATGGTGGGAATTTGCGTGCCTGCTTTTGTGTTGGCTCCTCTGTTCGGGATGATCTTGGGAAGCTTGCCTGGGCTCAGTGTGGCTGGGTGGGATAACCCTGCTTGCATGGTGTTGCCGGCGCTGACCTTGGGACTCATCAATGCGGCGTATTTGGCGCGCTTGGCACGTGGGGGAATGCTTGAAACGCTGTCGATGGACTACATTCGCACGGCCAAAGCCAAGGGAGCTTCGCCATGGCGGATGGTGGTCAAGCACGCACTTCGGGGCGGTTTGCTCCCTGCCATCTCGTATTTGGGACCAGCGTTTGCAGCGCTCATCACCGGCTCCTTCGTCGTCGAGACTTGTTTCCAGGTGCCAGGGATGGGGCAACACTTTGTGAATGCCACCACGGACCGCGATTACTTTTTGATTCAGGGCTTAGTGCTCTTTTATGGGCTACTGATTGTGTTAGCGAACTTGGCGGTCGACCTCATCCAGGTGGCCATTAACCCACGACTTCGATCTGCAGCATGACTCAACATAGAGAACAGGGAAATTCACTCTTCCACGACGCCTTGGCGCGACTTTCTCGCAACCGAGCCGCCATGGTCTCTCTGGCCGTATTGGTCGGGATTGCTCTGCTGTGCTTTGTCGGACCGCTCTTGCCATGCTTGCCGAATCCCAACACGCAGGATTTGTCGCGCATTGCCGAATCCTGCTCGTGGGAGCATTGGTTTGGCACGGACCAGTTGGGACGCGACCTCTTTGCACGCGTGCTGTACGGGGGACGAATCTCGCTTCTGGTAGGGCTTGTGGCCACGACGGTGGCGCTCGTGATTGGGGTGACTTATGGACTGGTGTCTGGCTATGCGGGAGGTCGCGTGGATGCGCTCATGATGCGCATTGTCGACGTGCTGTTTGCCTTGCCGTTCATCGTGCTCGTCATCGTCTTTTCCTTGGCCATTCAGGAGCCAGCTAGCCAGCTCGCCCGTTGGCTGTGCGAGACGACAGGGTGGTCGAGCGAGACCATTGTGCCGATGACAGGGCTGATTCCGTTGTTCATTGCCATCGGGGCGCTGGGGTGGCTGACTCTGGCGCGCATTGTGCGCACCCAGACGTTGGAGCTAAAGCACTGCGAATTTGTGGAGGCCGCTCGCTCCTTGGGCTTGGGACACCTGCGGATTCTCTTTGCTCACATTGCGCCGAATTTGCTAGGTCCCATCATTGTGTACACAACGCTGTCAGTCCCAGGCATCATGTTGCTAGAGGCCGTGTTGTCGTTCTTGGGGCTTGGGGTGAAAGCCCCTGACTCCTCATGGGGAACCTTGATTAAAGAAGGCGCTGACCGCATGGAGATCTCGCCCGAGTTGCTTTTATTCCCTGCGCTATTCTTCTCATTAACCTTGCTCGCCTTAAACTTTTTGGGGGATGGACTTCGGGATGCGCTTGACCCGAAAGCCTCTAAGGATTAGCGAATATTTATCCACTGACTCACATTAGCTAGTTTAACTATTACACAAACGCTCGTGAAAATTCTGTTAACTGTTTTCCTGCTCATTTGTTCCAATGCATTCATGACTTTGGCATGGTATGGCCACTTAAAGAAAGATGGCTCCATGGATGGCAAGCCCTTGCTATGGGTGATTTTTGGGAGTTGGGCGATTGCCTTGATTGAGTACTTCTTTATGGTGCCAGCCAACCGCATTGGCTACGCAGCAGGGCTGACCTTGGCTCAATTGAAGATCATTCAGGAAGTGATTTCCCTCTTTGTTTTTGTTCCCTTTGCCATTCATTTCATGGGCGAAAAGTGGAAGATGGACTACCTTTGGGCATTTATTTGCATCCTAGGAGCTGTTTTCTTTGTCAACCGTGAACAATTGATGAGTTGAACTTCGCTCTAGTGAGTGGTGAGTTCCCCTGAACAACATGAGCACAGAGAAAAACGAACTGGGACCCGTCAACGGGGGACCTTCTGAACTGACGGAGGCGATCATCAAGCTCTTCTCGACAATTCCCGAATCGAGGGAAGAGGTGTCAAAGTCGCCTGAGCAGCGAGCGAAGGAAATTGTGCGTAAGGCTCAGGTGAAGACGGCGTCCATTTCTGCAGGCTGGGCGCTCGTGCCAGGACCGATGGGGTTGCTGTCGGTCATCCCTGATTTGTATTCGGTCTGGAAGGTGCAGAGCCAGATGGTGGCTGACATTGCCGCCGTGTATGGCAAAACGGCAGATCTGACCCAGGAGTCGATGGCGTATTGCCTGGTCAAGCAGATGGCCAATTGGGGCGGGGGACAGTTGTTGGTCAAAGCGGGCGAGCACTACATTTTGAAGAAGGGTGGCACAAGGTTCATCCAGCAGTTGGCTAAACGACTCAGCATCGACATCGCCCAGAAGTCGATCAGCAAGGCGTGCGCCCGGTGGATTCCCTTTGCTGGCTCTGCCGTGATGGGTGGTGTCTCTGCGTGGGACACGGGCAAGATTGGCAAGCGCGCCATGAAGGTGTTCGCGGCGACCATCCTGAGTTCGGAGCAGAGCTCCGAAGTGGACAGTGGACAGGGAACAGTGGACAG
>CAYNVM010000021.1:0-22440 GCA_964400645.1 uncultured Akkermansia sp.
TATCGAGACAATCATTGTAATCCAACCCGCTGTCGTCATGGTATGGTTAGATTGCCTTGGACAGGGTGCTTAATCAAGTAACAATATTGACTGATTACGAGGAACAAAAAGGCCACCGATGAGCATCGGTGGCCTAAGAACAAAGCGTGAAGAAAACTTACTTGGAGCTTTTGTCATCAAGGACAGCTTGACGGAGCTCTTCGGCAGAAGCCGGTGGCGTCTTGATTTTCACATCCTGCGCAGGGATTTCGATTTTTTCCCAGAGCTTCACCGTTCCCATTTCCGTAGCGCCCCCAGTTTGGAGGAGGAATTGCTGAGTGCCAGGCACATGCTCTGCTCTGATATTCGTGGAGGGCGTAGCGTCCCCAGAGAAACCTGCGGAGCTTGCAGGAAGCCAACCGTAGTCCTTAGTCCAACTGAAAACAGGACCATAAAGAGCGGCGCGTTCCTTCTTGGCTGATTCGTAGTTGCGGGCAAAGTCTTCTACGAAACTTGCGGCGAAAGAGAACTCGCCAGCCTTGCGATGGGTCTTCCAACAAGAGATGAGTTCCCAGGAATTCGTTTGATTGTTGAAAAAGTAGCCTGAGATTTCCTTGAAGGTTTCATCAATAGGTTTGATGAAGACCATGAATTGCATCTCTTCGCCATCCTGCCACTGGTAATTAGCGAAACTCTTACCACCAGTCCCTTCGCCACCGAATCGAGAGTCAATGGAATTAGGACCGATTTGCACTAATTTTGTGCGATCAGATTCAGGGACTGCATTGGGGTTGTCACCATGCTCAATGGGATCCCAGACAGAGAAGATGACGATGCGCTTACCGTTGAAAATTTCTTGGAAGCCAATATAGCAGTCGTTCAGGTTGGCTGCGCAGAAATACGTGCCAGGTGCAACTTTCTTGCTCTCTGCACGGATGTACACCGCTTGGGAGTCTGCCTGAAGAGGCATATGGTTAAGATGGACGGAGCGACATTGGCGCTTGACCAACTCCTCTTTAGGGACGTTGGCGTGACCCAGCGTGATGATGCTGAGACCAATAAGAAGGGAACTGATTAATCGGTTCATATTAGTATATGTATACGTGGGGCAAAGGGAGATTCTTTCATACGAATGTAAAACGATGATGCGAGCTTTTATTTTATAGCCGAGTGTTTTTTCTTCCTTTCTCAGCTAGATGGGGAATGATAGAGATAGTTTTGGAACAGAACATATGAAGAAATCCTACTTATCCAAGATTTTGGCAGGTTGTCTTGCTATAGCGGCTCTTCCTGTTTCACAGGCTGCATTGAATTTGCCTGGTGATAGTCAGAGCACCACTTATGCATTTGACGATGCAAAGTCTTCAGCTAAGCCCATTACCCATCCTTTCAAATGGGAAAAGACATCCACCAAGGCTTTCAAAGAAGCTAAGGATGCAGACGTCCCTGTCGCCATCTTGTTTACTGGCACCAGTTGGTGTGGGTATTGCAAAGCTCTTGAAAAGGAAGTCCTCAGTAAGCCAGCTTTCAAAAATGGACTGAAGGGACTTGTTGTGGGACTCATGTGCGTTGCAGACTCGCCTGGAAAATTCAAATCGAAGGATGCCGAGAAGATGGCCAAGAAGTATGGAGTCAGTGGCTATCCAACGATGGTTTTGGTCTCAGCTGATGGGACCGAAGTGGGCAGAATGACAGGCTTTTCGCCGGGGACTGCTCCAGAAACTTACCTCGACCAGCTCAAACAGCAGGCAGGTGTGAAGTAAAACTTGTTCATTTCACAAAGGAGCTCTCGGCCTCAAACCGGGGGCTTCTTTGAATTTACGAGGAAGGCAACTGAGCGACTAGTTCGTCGCGAAGATGCAGGGGAAGGTTACCGAATTGATCCTTGAGAGTGATATGAGCGGGAAGGGGAGAACCGTAGAGGCCTGAGAGGCGGACAAGTTCACGCTCGAAGTGGGTGAGGGCCTTCAGCGTTGCCGAGTTTTGGTCAAGGTAGTTGAGAGCTCGGACCATGAGATCAAAGAGTTCAGGAACGGGAGCTTCTTCCTCAACCACTGTAAGGATGAGCCGAGCGAAATAGGCGGCGAGACGCAGTTTATTGTAATCGCGGCGGAGTCCAGTATAAGGCGAGAGGAGTCGGATGGAGCCCATGGGGTGGAGATTGCTTTTACGCGACTCAGCCCATTGGACTTCTGTGAGGTAAAAGAGATCGAGAAGACCGGCAGTAGGGTTATTGGACTTGTGGACACCCCTAGCGGCAAGGCGCACGAGCCCCGCCGTTTCCGTGAGCATGACAGCTATGACTCCGTGTTCACCCAGAGGATATCGTTTTAGCAAAATGGCTTTTGATTCCGTCATGGGCGAAGGAATTGGGGGCGTGCGCCTATTTGTCTTGCTGAGGGGACAAGTGTTTCTTAGCGAGAGAAATGATTCGCTCAGCGGTCAGACCATACTTTTGGCGGAGGAGAGGAACCGTCCCGTGTTCGATGAATTGATCAGGCCAGCCGACACGTTCGACAGGAGTGGTGATCCCTGCCGTCTGTAGATCTTCAATGACGGCACTGCCGAATCCGCCTTGGATGGAGTGATCTTCAATAGTGATGACGACTCGAGCTTGTTTTGCAAAGGAACGGAAACAGTCAGCATCGAGCGGTTTGATGAAGCGGGCATTGATGAGCGCCGTGGAAATCCCCTCAGCTTCGAGTTGCTTCTGAGCTTCTTCGGCAATATCGAATAGAGAACCCAGAGAGATCAAAACGACGTCATGGCCGTCACTGATGACTTCCGCTTTGCCAATGGGCAAGAGTTCTGGTGTCTCGGGAAGTTTAACGCCACGACCGCAACCACGAGGATAGCGAATCAATGAGGGCGAGTCATTGATGGTATTCATCGTGTAGAGCATATTGACGAACTCCGCCTCATCTTTGGGCTGCATGGAAACGAGCCCAGGGATGCACCGCGTCATAGCGATGTCAAAAAGACCATGGTGAGTGGGACCATCATCGGGGGCGAGGCCAGCTCTGTCCATGCAGAAGCGGACAGGGAGATGTTGCAAGGCGGCATCGTGTTGGATCATGTCGATGCAACGTTGCATGAAAGTGGAATAGATGGCGACGTATGGCTTGAAGCCTTGAGAGGCCATGCCACTCGCAAAGATGGCCGCATGTTCTTCCGCAATGCCCACATCGTAGAGTCGGTCAGGATGACGGTCTCTAAAAAGATCCAGTTTGGTACCCGTGGGCATGGCTGCCGTGACCGCTACGATCTCAGGATCTTTATCAGCCAAGTCAGCGACCGTTTTGCCGAACACTTCAGAGTACGTTAATTGAGTCGCAGGTTTGGTTCGTCCAGTATCGATGCTGAAGGTTCCCAAGCCATGGAACTTAGCTGGGTCTTTGATAGCCGGATCATATCCTCGACCTTTTTGAGTAATGATGTGGAGGAGGACGGGAACATCGAGCGTCTTGATGTGTTCGAGCGTCTTAACAAGTAAGTCGATGTTATGACCGTCGATGGGGCCATAATAGCGGAGCCCAAACTTATCAAAGAGGAGGGAAGGGAAGATCAGGCTTTTAGCCGAAGACGTCAGTTTATCGGCAAATTCCTTGGCAGGTTGTCCCCCGATGCGCGTGACAAAGTTTTCAGCTTTTTGACGGACCCATGCATAGGTTTCAGAGCGCTGCAGGGCATTGAAGTAGGTGGCCAGAGCGCCCACATTTTTGTCGATTGCCCATTCATTGTCGTTGAGGATGGCAATGAACTTATTGGTCGTCTGAGCAATGTTGTTGAGAGCTTCAAGGGTAGTGCCGCATGTGAAGGCGGCATCACCTGCAACAGCGACGACATGGAAGTCTTCATGGTGACGATCACGAGCAGCACAAATGCCAAGAGCCGCCGAAAGAGCTGTGCCAGCGTGGCCTGCTCCGTAACAGTCGTGGGGGGACTCCGATCTCTTCATGAATCCGGAGAGCCCATCATGTTGACGGATCGTGTGGAAAAGAGGTGCTCGCCCCGTCAGCAGTTTGTGAACGTAGGACTGGTGAGAGACGTCGAAAAGGATTTTGTCTTTAGGAGAGTCAAAGACACGGTGAAGAGCAATAGACAGTTCGACGACCCCCAAATTAGGAGCCAAGTGTCCCCCATTTTTGGAAACTGTTTCGACGAGGACTGAACGGATGTCCTGAGCTAGCTGAGGGAGTTGTTCGGGAGCTAGCTTCTTAACATCATCTGGAGATTTGATGGTCGCCAGAAGTTCAGGGAGATCAGGAGAGAGAGAAAGGGGCTGTTCCATCTGATTGGCTAGACTCCGAGGAGCTTATAGATTGATCATTTTGGTCCTCATCTTCAGGGTTCTCGAGAACTTCAATGCGAAGTTCAGCTTGTCTGAGGATGGAACGACAATGGCGAATAAGTTTAGTCCCTTCTTCGACGAGAGAGATCATCGATTCCAATTCCGTCATCGGGGCATCAGTCTGCCTGACAATTTCCTCTAACCTTTGGAGGGATTGCTCAAAGCTAGGAAGGCTTTTGGGACTTTTTTTAGCCATGTGAAAGTTCAGTATTTGGAGTTGTGGATGATCCCTCGTCTGTGGCGGAATCTGCCTCGCTCAGTTTTCTTTGAAGGGTGCGACGGCTGATTCCTAGGAGTTTGGCGGCATTGGTTCGATTACCATGGGAGATTTCCAAAGCGAGCCGGATAGCCTCCTTTTCAAGCCATATTAGGTTCAAATGGGCGGGATCGACAAGCGGAATATTTGGGGCAGGAGGAGCCGCTTGTTGAGATGACTCATCTCGAGGTGGTTGGGAGGAATGTAAACTAGAGGGCAGGTGAGAGAGATCAATCGTGTCCGAATTGCTCATGACGACCCCATGTTCAATGGCCGTGCGGAGTTCCCTGACATTGCCCGGCCAAGGGTAGGCGAGCAGAGCCGAGACCGCTTGGTCCGTCAGAGGCTTGATGGGACGACCATTCTCTTCAGCGAACTCACGGAGGAAGGCATTGGAGAGAATGATGATGTCCTCTTGACGTTCCCGTAAGGGAGGCATTCCAATGCGGACAACATTCAGTCTGAAGAAGAGGTCTTCACGGAAGAGACCTTCATCAACAAGTTTGCGGAGAGACTTATTTGTTGCCGCGATGACACGCACATCTATTTTAATAGGCGTATTGGCTCCCACTCTTTCAATGGTTCGTTCCGAGAGGACACGGAGGAGTCGGACTTGGACGGCCGGATCGATTTCACCGATCTCATCCAGAAAGATAGTTCCGCCATTGGCTTCCTCAAAGCGACCGATGCGACGTTGTACGGCTCCCGTAAAGGCGCCTCTTTCGTGACCGAACAATTCGCTTTCTAGTAATTGAGGCGAGAGCGCGGCGCAGTTGACGACGATGAATGGTTTGTTTGAGCGATCCGATAAGGAATGGATGGCGTGGGCAACGAGCTCCTTGCCGGTACCACTTTCACCTTCGATGAGCACAGTCGTTCGACTAGGGGCAACTTGTCGGATGATTTGGAACACCTGTTCCATGGCGACAGATTTGCCCAGGAGGCGGCCCAATCCATGATTGGGGTTGAGCGTTGATTCCAGTTCCTTCTTCGAAGCTTCAAGACGTCGTGTTTGAAGAGCTCTTTTGAGGAGGATTTCAACTTCGCTCAAATTGAGAGGTTTCGTGACGAAGTGGAAGGCCCCTCGTTTGGTCGCCTCAACAGCCGAGTCAACGGATCCATAGGCCGTCATCACCACCGTGAGAGGGGGATGCTCCATGTGAGAGCACGTGTCCAGAAGATCCATGCCATTTTCACCGCCAAGCCTGAGATCCGTGAGGACGAGATCGACTTGCTCGTTTTCGAGAACGGAACGAGCTTGGGTAAGGTTGGCGGCGGTGAAGACATCATAGCTGTCTTCCAACCCCATGCGCAGAGCATCGCGCGTGGGCTTTTCATCGTCGACAATGAGGAGAATGGGAAGTGTCATTTTGACTCAGGCGATTCGAGTAAGCGAGCGGAAGCATCCGTCCGAGGGAAGAACAGGGTAATGGTTGTGCCTTTGCCCTTGTTGCTAGCAATGGTCATATTGCCCCCGTGATCTTTCACAATGCGACGAACGATTAGGAGTCCTAGTCCCGTTCCAGAAGACTTGGTCGTCATGAAGGGTTCGTAGAGGCAACCCATCACTTCAGGGGAAACGCCAGAACCGGTGTCGGAAATCGTGACTCTGATTTCATAGGCATTGAGAGCCGTTTGGATGAGGATGGAGCCACCTTCTTCAGCAGGGATAGCCTGGTAGGCATTTCTGATAAGATTGTAAAAGACCTGCTTCATCTGGACAGGATCCATGGCCATGACAGGAATGACATCCGTGGCATCTAGGTGGATCTGGATGTTGCGTTGCTCAATTTCTGGTCGAAGGAGATTAACGATCTCTTCGATGAGAGGATTGAGTTCGATGGCCTCGCGCTGAGGTTTGCTAGGGCGAACGGCTTGGAGGAATTGCCGAAGGATGGCGTCGAGTCTGGCGACTTCCGTTCGGGAGGTTTTGACGAGTTCAGAGAGAGCTTCCTGATCGGCACCTTGAGCCAACTTCCGTTCGAGGAGTTGGAGATGGAGACCGATGGAATTGAGAGGATTTCCAATTTCGTGAGCAACGCCCGCTGCGAGGAGAGTGAGCGAGTTGAGCTTTTCGGCTTCCAAGATTTCTTCCGTTCGGAGATAGCGAGACGTCTCATCACGGATGAGGATGAGATAGCCTGAAGAGCCTTTTTCTCCGATGGGGGCTATATATAAATTTAGATAGAGGTGTTCAGGGTAGTGGATTTCGGCATCATGGGAGATCGCACCGTGATCCCGCGAAATGTTATTCCAACTGTACTCACTGCCCAAAAGATTCCCCAAGTCGTCAGCTGTGATGTCGCGAACATCCTTGTTGAGAATCCGGGCAGCGGCTTTGTTGACGTAGACAAGGTTGCCGTGAGCATCTAGTAAGATGACTCCTTCCTTGAGGACTTCGAAGACCTGTTGGAAAAAACCTTTTTGCTCGGATAGTTTCAATAGGAATGCCTGAACCTCCGAATAGTCGAGGTGGTCGAGACGGTTGATCAGCTTTTTGACAGTTTCTTTCTTCATATCGAAGATGATTCCTCAAGGCGCACTCTAGCATTTGAGATCGACCCATATCAAGGAAAGTGTGTCAAAATGTCACGTCTAGCTGACAACAATGATTCTCGACGACAGGAAGGGCGTCTATATATAATAGAGCACGAAGTCATGATGAACAGAGATTGCACGCCTCACGACTATATCTATCAACGGGAACTGAGCTTCGCCGACACCGATGCTGGTGGGGTGGGGCATTTTTCTCGGTTGCTTTGTTTGGTTGAGGAAGCAGAACATCATTTCTTGCGAGATGCAGGTATTGTTGTCTATTCACCCGATGTGCAGTGGCCACGTGTTCACGTGGAGGTAGACTACCATAAGCCAGCCCATGCAGGGGAAACGTTGACGGTGGCTCTGCAACTCGAACGGATTGGTCACTCATCGTTGACGTGGAGCTTTGTTGTTTCGGGTGCTCAGGGGCAAGTAATGACGGGCAAGTTGGTCACAGTTCGACTGGTCCATGGTCAGAAGGCACCGTTTGACGCAGAGGAAAGAGAACGGTTGAGCAAAATATAGGCAGAGCAAGGTCACAGAGTTGATCAGAGGTAAGAAAGAGGGGTATGGCAAAATTCTGTCTTTCCAATGGGCAGATATCAGACTAAATAAAGCCATGCCTAAAAAGCCTGTTGTACTTATTATCCGCGATGGATGGGGACGTAACCCTTTGGGCCCCTCTGTTGCTGAACAATTCGGAGATGCGACTGTATTGGCGTCGACTCCATTCACAGACAAATTGCTAGAAGAGTATCCCCACAGCCTGATTGGGGCATCTGGTGATGATGTAGGTTTGCCTGATGGACAAATGGGCAACTCTGAAGTTGGACACCTTAATCTCGGTGCAGGACGTGTCGTTTTCCAAGACCTTTGCCGTATTTCAAACGCAATTAAGGATGGTTCATTGGCATCTAATCCTGTTCTTGTCAAAGCTTGTGAACAGGCTAAGACAGCTCGCTTGCACTTGTTAGGGTTGGTGAGTGATGGTGGTGTTCATAGCCACATTGACCACTTGATCGGTTTGGTTCGCATTGCTTATGAAGCAGGCGTTCGCGATATTTGCATCCATGCCATCACAGACGGTCGAGACTGCTCACCTACAAGTGGTAGCTCATACCTGAAGCAACTTGAAGAAGCTGTTGCTCCATACGGTGCTAAGATTGCAACGGTCATTGGCCGATTCTACGCCATGGACCGCGACAAGCGTTGGGATCGTAACAAGTTGGCTTGGGACGCTATCGTTCTTGGTCGTGGTGAACAATGCACGTGCACACCTCACGAATACATCGAGAAGCGCTATGCTGAAAATGAAACGGACGAGTTCCTCAAGCCAGGCATTTTTGCTTACGGCAATGAACAGAGAGTTCGTGACGAAGATGTAGTCTTCTTCTTCAACTTCCGCGCCGACCGTGCTCGACAGATCTCTGAAGCATTCCTCTATCCAGAGTTTGATGGATTTGATCGCGAAGTACAACCGAAGGTTCACTATGTGACCATGACGGAATACGATGCCAAGTATCCATCCCCCATCGTCTTCGAAGCTGAACAGCTGAACAACATCCTTGGTCAAATTGTTGCTGACGCAGGGTTGAAGCAGTTGCGCATCGCCGAAACGGAAAAATATGCCCACGTTACCTTCTTCTTCAATGGTGGGGTAGAAACCCAGTTTGAAGGGGAAGACCGCATTTTGGTTCCATCTCCTCGCGAAGTGGCCACGTACGATTTGAAGCCACAGATGAGTGCTGCTTCAGTCGCAGAAAAGTTTGTTGAAGCCATTGGCAACTACGATGTGGCTATTCTGAACTTTGCTAACCCAGACATGGTTGGACACACTGGCTTCGTTGAAGCTGCTGTTAAGGCATGTGAAGCTGTTGACCAAGGTCTTCAACAGGTTGTCAGCAAGGTGTTGGAATTGGGCGGTAAGCTTCTCATCACAGCTGACCACGGTAACTGTGAGCACATGCGCAACGAAGACGGATCGCCTAACACGGCTCACACGACCAACTTGGTTGACCTCATCTACGTTGGTGCAGACAAGGACAGTGTTAAGCTTGATAACGGTATCCTTGCTGATATCGCTCCAACGATGCTTGCCTTGCTAGGCATCGACAAACCAGCTGAAATGAGCGGACATTCTTTAGTATCTCCTAAGTAATTTTCGCTTTTCAGTTCGATTTTTTTCAGGCGGATGGTTCGTTCCATCCGCCTTTTTTCGTCTTATTCACACTTACTCGCAGAAGGAGATTTGTTACCGACATGTTACTCACAGGTTATTCACATCCTATTGACATGTTATTCACAGGAGGGGGAGGGAGATAATAGCTAAAAAACCTTAAATAAGTGGCATAAAAGTCTTGTCAGGGAACAATTTTAGGGTAAAATCATCGCCCACATAGCACCATCAGGGTGCATGTACTAAGTTTTCTATCGGGTGCGCCTCCGGAAAAAAGGCCGAGTCCTGCTCTTGAGAATATAGGGTAGTTCGGCTTGTAAACAGAGGACACCGACGAACTAAACCCAAGCAGGAAACATGCCGACAATCAATCAGCTCGTCCGCAAAGGACGCATTACTCCGGAAGAGAAATCCAAGTCTCGTGCCCTTCATAGCTGTCCTCAGCGTCGTGGCGTTTGTCTTCAGGTGATGACTCGTACGCCGAAGAAGCCTAACTCAGCTCTTCGTAAGGTTGCCAAGGTCCGTTTGACTAATGGTGAAGAAGTTATCGCTTACATTGGTGGTGAAGGTCACAACCTTCAGGAACACTCCATCGTTCTTGTACGCGGTGGTCGTGTGAAGGACCTTCCAGGTGTTCGTTATCACATTGTCCGCGGTGCTCTTGACTGCCTCGGTGTTGATAAGCGTCGCCAAGGCCGTTCCAAGTACGGTGCAAAGCGTCCAAAGGCTGGTAAATAATTAAATCTAATCACTTAATATACTAAAATCATGGCTCGTCGTAAGCGCGTCTATAAGAAAATCGAACGTCGTGACCCTCGTTACGATAGTGTCCTTGTTGGCAAGTTGATCAGCAAGGTGATGTTGAGCGGTAAGCGCTCTCTTGCAGAACGTATCGTTTACTCTGCAATTGATCTTGCTAACGAAGGAACCGACACGGTTGATCCTCTGGAAGTTTTGACTCGCGCTATTGAAAATGCAAAGCCTCGCGTTGAAGTTAAGAGTCGTCGCGTGGGTGGTGCAACATACCAAGTGCCATTGGAAGTGGAACCAGCTCGTTCTGAATCACTTGCAATGCGTTGGATCGTAAACTTTGCACGTAGTCGCAAGGGAGTGCCAATGCACAAGGCACTTGCCAACGAAATTAAGGAAGCTGCAAACAATCAAGGATCTGCCGTACGCAAGCGCGACGACGTGCACAAGATGGCTCAGGCCAACCGTGCATTTGCTCACTTCCGCTGGTGATCTGAGAAAAGTTAGTCACATCGTAACTAAACAACCTTACAGACCAAAATGGCCGATCAACTCAACAGCCCAAACCGCAAATCCCCATTGGAAAGATACCGTAACATCGGTATTTCTGCGCACATTGACGCTGGTAAGACCACTCTTTCTGAACGTATTCTGTTCTACACAGGTATGATTCACAAGATTGGTGAAGTTCACGACGGTGCTGCAACAACCGACTGGATGGAACAGGAACGTGAACGTGGTATTACGATTACTTCTGCTGCTGTGACAGCAAACTGGAAGCAGATTAAGGACGCCGGTGTATACAAGGTGTTCGAAGGGGAAAACTTTCAAATTAACGTCATTGACACTCCCGGACACGTTGATTTCACGGCCGAAGTGGAACGTTCCCTGCGCGTTCTCGACGGTGCTATCGTTGTGTTCTGCGGTGTGGCTGGTGTTCAGCCTCAGACTGAAACAGTTTGGCGCCAAGCAACCAAGTACAGCGTTCCTCGTATTTGCTTTGTGAACAAGATGGACCGCGTTGGTGCTAACTTCCACAATGTTTTGGATGACATCCAGAACAAGCTTGGAGCTAACGCAGCAGCAATTCTTATTCCTATTGGATCTGAAGACACGCTTTGTGGTCAGATCGACGTTGTGAACAAGAAGGTCATCATGTACAGCGATGACGACCGTTTTGGTTCTACTTACACCGTTGATGACATCCCTGCCGAACTTGCAGACGAAGCCGAATTTGCCTACCACGACCTCGTGGAACGCGTTGCTAACGTCGACGAAGAACTCGGTGAAAAGTATTTGATGGAAGAACCTATCACGGCAGAAGACCTCAAGAAGGCAATCCGTCGTGCAACGATCGCTAACGAATTCATTCCGGTAGCAGGTGGTTCTGCATTCAAGAACAAGGGCGTTCAGTACTTGATGGACGCAGTGATCGACTACTTGCCATCTCCTCTTGAAACCAAGGCAATCGAAGTTGAAAGCACGATCGATCCTGAAGATCGCAAGAACCTCACGGTGAGCGACAACGAAAAGCCAGTTGCTTTGGCATTCAAGCTTTGGGCAGACAAGTTCGTCGGTAAGCTCATCTTCGTTCGTGTATACTCTGGATCCATCAAGAAGGGTGACACCGTTTACAACCCACGTACCCGCAAGACGGAACGTGTTGGTCGTCTCATCCAGATGCAGGCAGACGCTCACAACGACGTTGACGCTGTATACTCTGGTGACATCGCCGCTATCGTTGGTCTTCGCAACGTGACGACGGGTGATACGCTTACATGCGACGACAACGACTGGGTGCTCGAACCTCCGACCTTCCCAGAACCAGTTATCGCAATGGCAGTCGAACCAAAGACGAAGGCAGACCAAGAAAAGATGTCCAACGCCTTGGCTCGTTTGTCTGAAGAAGACCCAACCTTCCAGGTTAAGAGTGATGAAGAAACCGGCCAGACCATCATTGCAGGTATGGGCGAACTTCACCTCGAAATTATCATTGACCGCTTGATGCGCGAATTCAAGGTTGAGGCAAACGTAGGTAAGCCTCAGATTGCATATCGCGAAAGTATCGCAGCTCCTGCACACGGCGACGGTAAGCTCGTCAAGCAGTCTGGTGGTCGCGGTCAGTACGGTCACGTTGTGATCGACATTACGCCAAACGAACGCGGCAAGGGCTTGACCATCACGAACAAGATTGTTGGTGGTGCTATTCCTAAGGAATACATGAATGCCGTATATGCTGGTCTTAACGAAGCTATGACGACGGGTGTTGTTGGTGGCTATCCAGTAGTAGACGTTCACGTTGATGTGGTCGACGGTTCCTACCACGAAGTTGACTCCAACGAAAACGCGTTCAAGATGGCAGCAATTTTCGCCATGAAGGATGCTTTCAAGAAAGCCAAGCCTTTCATGCTCGAACCAATTATGTCCGTTGAAGTCACGACTCCAACCGATTATCAGGGTGATGTCATGGGTGACCTTAACCGCCGTCGCGGTCAGATCAGCTCCATGGAAACCAAGGGAGCAGTTGCTATTCTTAAGGCAATGGTACCTCTCGCTGAAATGTTCGGTTACTCGACGGTTGTTCGTACCCTTTCTAGTGGACGCGCTTCCTACTCCATGGAGCCAGCCCACTTCGAACAGGTTCCACAGAACATCGTCGATCAGATTGTCAACGAACGCTCGAAGTAATTCACAATTTTAACATATAAAAAGCTCCGCACGTCATGCAAAAAAATAAGATCCGCATTCGACTCCGCGCTTTCGATTCCCGCGCTATCGACCGCTCCACACAGGAAATCGTCGAAACAGCAAAACGCACGGGAGCAGGAGTCTCTGGCCCCATCCCGCTTCCGACGCGCATCGAGAAGTTCTCTGTGAACCGCTCGGTCCATGTGAACAAGAAGTCCGCTGAACAGTTTGAAATCCGCACGCACAAGCGTTTGATTGACATCATCGATCCAACAGCACGTACGGTGGACGAACTCAAGAAGCTCAACCTCCCAGCCGGGGTCGACATCACGATCACCATCTGATCCTCTGATGACAGCGTAAGAAGATAAGAAAAAGAAAGATCAAATAAAATGGCTTTAGGACTTATCGGTAAGAAGGTCGGTATGACCCGCTTGTTTGACCAAGAAACGGGTGCAATGGTGCCCGTCACTGTGATCGACGTAGCAGGCAATACCTTTGCCCAAAAGAAAACACAGGAAAAGGACGGCTACACCGCCATCCAAGTAGCATTTGATGCTCAGAAGGAAAGCCGTTTGAGCAAGCCAGTCGCAGGACACCTCAAGAAGCTTGGTGTAGCACCTGCAAAGGTTCTCAAGGAATTCCGTGTGGATGCCTCTGAACTTCCTGCAGAAGGAGCAGAACATCCTGGCGTGAATCTCTTCACGGACGGTCAATGGGTAGACGTAATTGGTACATCCAAAGGTAAGGGTTTCCAAGGTGCTATGCGCCGCCACAACTTCCACGGATCTCCCGCAGCTCACGGTTCGATGATGCACCGCCGTACAGGTTCTGTAGGTGCTTGTTCGACCCCAGGTCGCGTTTGGAAGGGTCAGAAGATGCCTGGACAGCATGGTAACTTTACCCGCACCGTGCAAAACCTCAAGGTTGTGCAGGTTCGCCCAGAAGATAATGTTATCCTCATCTCCGGCGCAGTTCCCGGAGCACGTGGATCCTACCTCGTCATTCGCCCAGCTAAGAAGAAGCAGGCTAAGTAAAACCCAGATACAGGAATAGACTCCATGTCCGCGAATACGTTTACACTTGAAGCTGCTACAGCTGCAAACATCCAGACTGTAGGTAGCGATAAGGGAAGCCAGGCAGTACACGACTTGATCGTTGCTTATCAGGCTAACCGCCGTACCGGTTCTGCCAACACGAAGACTCGTGGTGAAGTTAACGGTAACAATAAGAAGATTTTCCGCCAGAAGGGAACAGGTAATGCTCGTCACGGTGACAAGCGCGCTCCCATCATGGTAGGTGGTGGTGTTGTCTTCGGGCCACGCCCCTGCGACTACAGCAAGAAGGTGAATAAGACCACACGTCGTCTTGCTCTTCGCCGTGTCCTTGGTGACATCATCTCCGCTGGTGCAGTAAGCACGGTCCCAACCTTCAGCATTGAAGATGGAAAGACCAAGAGCTTTGTAGCAGCAGTTAAGGAACTCAGTGATGCACAGAACGTTCTCATCATTTCAGCTTCCTTTGACGAAAAGACGAAGCTTGCTGGTCGCAACGTTCAGGAAGTACTCCTGATGACAGCAGCCGAAGTTAACATCGAACAACTGATGAATGCGGACGCCGTGATCATCGTTGAAAGTGCATTAGACATCATCGCAAAACGCACTGCCTAAGCCATGAAAGAAATTTACGACATCATTAAACAGGTTCGCATCAGTGAAAAGGCGACCTTGTTGCACGAACAGAGTGGCGAACTCGTCCTCGAAGTGAAGTGCGACGCAAACAAGATTGAAATCAAGAAGGCAGTAGAAAAAGCGTTTGGCAAGAAAGTTGCCTCAGTGCGCACTGCTAATTACGACGGCAAGCTGAAGCGCCAACGCCGCGCAGATGCTGGCAAAACCGCCGACTGGAAGAAGGCATATGTTCGCCTTGCCGACGGTGAAACCCTTGACCTCGTATAACGACTGAACCAGGAAGGAAGAGCTATCATGTCCCTTAAGTCATTTAAGCCTGTAACTCCCGCAAACCGTTACAAGAACTGGTCTAATTTCGACGAAATCACCAAGACCAGCCCTGAAAAGAGCCTTTGCACACCTCTCAAGAAGTCTGGTGGTCGCAACAACAATGGTCGCATTACGACCCGCCACATTGGTGGTGGACACAAGCGCAAGTATCGTTTGGTAGACTTCAAGCGTTCCAAGTTTGATGTGCCAGCAACGGTCATCGCCATTGAATACGATCCAAACCGCACATGCCGCATCGCATTGATCCAGTACCAAGATGGAGTTAAGTCCTATGTGCTTGCTCCAGAAGGTCTCCAAGTAGGAGCTACGATCGTTAGCGGAGCTAACGTTGCACCAAAGCTTGGCAACGCAATGCCACTCAAGAACGTTCCATTGGGAACTTCAATTCACAACATTGAAGTACGTCCAGGAACGGGTGGTAAGGTAGCACGTGCAGCTGGTCAAGAAGCCGTTCTTAAGAACCGCGAAAAGGGCTACGCACTTGTTGCAATGCCATCTGGCGAAATCCGCCGCTTCCATGAAGATTGCTTCTGCACCATTGGTAAGGTTGGTAACGGCCAACACATGAATGAAACCTCTGGTAAGGCTGGTCGTACCCGTTGGTTAGGCATTCGTCCTACCGTCCGTGGTATGTGTATGAACCCTGTCGATCACCCCAACGGTGGTGGTGAAGGTAAGTCTAAGTCTGGTGGTGGTCGCAAGCACCTCAAGTCTCCATGGGGACACGTGAAGGGGCAGAAGACCCGTCGCCTCCGCAAGCCAAGCGACTCGGCAATCGTCCAACGTCGTGGCAAGAAGAAGTAAGACTCGATTTAACGAATAACCAGAAAGATCTACCAAAATGGGACGTTCACTTAAAAAAGGCCCTTTTGTCAGTCAGAAGCTCCTTGCCAAGATTGACGCTCAGCTCGAATCCGGCGATCGCAAGCCTATCAAGACTTGGAGCCGCGCTTCGATGATTACCCCCGACTTCGTCGGTCTCACATTCCTCGTACACGCAGGCAAGTCCTTTGCAACGGTATACGTAACGGAAAACATGGTGGGCCACAAGCTGGGTGAATTTGCACCAACCCGCATCTTCAAGCAGCACGGTGGTATCGGCAAACGCTAATCACTGATTTAACAATCTGAAATGTCGACTTCCTTTCCAGTGAAAAGCATAGCAGCCATGCTCTTGGCAACGAGTGCAGGGAGTATGCTAGCAACTGGGGAGGAAGCTCCGACAGAACTGATGCGCAGAATCGAGCGACTCGAGAAGCAAAATGCGACACTTCGCGTGTCGTACATTCAGGCGAGAAAAGAGGCTGACGAAGCGACAACCAAGTTAGCAGAAATCAGATCTAGGCTTGAAGCTTTGGGAGGAGCAGCGCTAGGTAACAGCGAAGAACGACTGGTACAAGCCGTCTCGGATCTAGACATAGTCAATCGAAAGGTCCAAGAGTTGGAACAATGTTCCGTCAGGCTATCCGGGGCGATCATCGCATATATGAAACAAGCTATCTCTGAGGATTCTGGGACCCGCGCAGCAGTGGAAACCTCACTGCGAGAACTGGACTCAGTACTTGGATTTAGGCAAGCACCTGTGCGAGATGGCGCAGGTGATCCGACGGAATCACAGGTTTTAAGCATTGACACAGACTCCGGTTTGTTAGTACTCAATGCGGGCCGCACCGCCGGAATGCGAGTCGGGATGCCTCTAACGATCTCCCGGGGAGCCCAAACCATCGGAGAAGCTGTAGTCACAGACGTCCGGAAGGAAGTTTGTGGAGCGCTCATTCAGAAGCTTGCGACGCCCACTGAGCCAGTGAGTGTTGGGGATTCTGCCTCAGTAACGACAATCGATTAAACTCATCATCTTTCTAACAAAGCACCACGAGGAAATTACCCATGGAAGTGAAAGCTGTATCAAAATACGTCCGCATCTCCGCAAAGAAAATGCGCGATGTGGCACGCGAAATCCAGGGCTTGAGTGTATCTCAAGCGACCGACATTCTTACATATACTCCAAAGAAGGGAGCATACCTGCTCAACAAGACTCTCAAGTCTGCAATTGCCAACGCAGAGAACAACAACCAAGCATCGGTTGATTCACTCTACGTTAAGTCCGTCACGGTTGACGATGGTCCAATGATGCGCCGTACAATGGCACGCGCTCGTGGATCCGCCAACATGATTCAGAAGCGCACTGCGCATATTACTGTTGTTCTGGCCAGCAGAGAGGCCTAAGATCATCCACCCGAACTTTATCCATTATCAGCTTAACATAAAATCATGGGTCAGAAAGTAAATCCGATTGGGTTCCGTCTTGCCGTGAATAAGGACTGGCTTTCCAAGTGGTACGCCACAGGTCAGGACTACGCCAAGAAGCTCCAACAGGACCTTGAAATGCGCACCATTCTTGAGAAGAGTCTTGCAGGTGTCGCTATCGCATCAGTAGCCAAGATCGTTATCGAACGTGCTTGGAATAGCGTTCGCATTACGCTTCACACCGCACGTCCCGGTTTGATCATCGGCCGCAAGGGTGAAGAAATCGAAAAGGTCCGTCAGAAGTTACAAGAAGTTTGTGGACCAAATACACAAGTAAACGTCGACATCGTCGAAGTTCGCACGCCAGAAACGGAAGCTCAGTTGGTAGCAAACAACATTGCATCTCAGCTTGAACGCCGTGTTGCATTCCGTCGCGCTATGAAGCGTGCCGTGCAAGTAGCAATGGAACGTGGTGCTGAAGGTATCCGAGTTCGTTGCGCAGGACGTCTTGGCGGTGCAGACATTGCACGTGCTGAATGGTATCGTGAAGGTAAGGTGCCGCTTCAGAGCCTTCGTGCACCAATCCAATATGGTTTTGCAGAAGCAAACACCGTGTATGGAAAGATTGGTGTGAAGTGCTGGGTGAACAAGCGCCCTGAAGATCCTGCACAGGCCAACAATCGTTCGCAAGGCTCACGCGGACCACGTGGCCCACGTCGTGGTGGTGACCGTGCCTAATACGACTTGCGGTAAAACATTTAACAAACAAATAATCACAAGGAGGAATAAGACATGCCCTTAATGCCAAAACGAGTGAAGCACCGTAAGATGCATCGTGGCAGCCGTTCCGGTAACGCTACGAGCGGAACGACGGTTGCTTTCGGTGATTTCGGTCTTCAAACCCTTGACCGCGGTTGGGTAACGAACAACCAGATCGAAGCTTGCCGTATCGCCATTAACCGTTACTTGAAGCGTAAAGGTAAAGTATTTATCCGAATCTTCCCTCAGAAGTCCTTTACATCACGTCCCCCGGACACACGTATGGGTAAGGGTAAAGGCGCTGTTGAAGGTTGGGTAGCCGTTGTACGTCCTGGCAACATTCTTTTTGAAGTCGGTGGCGTATCCGAATCACAAGCACGTGAAGCTATCCGTCTTGCTTCCAACAAGCTTGGTATCCGCACTCGCTTTGTTCTTCGTCCCGGTGCACACATCGGTTAATTCTAACTTCGGAAACTGAAATCAATGTCTGATACAAAATCTGCAAAGGACCTCCGCGCAATGTCCGCTCAAGAGCTCGACGCTCACATCCGTGAACTGCGTGAAGAAACATTCAATCTCCGACTCCAGAATTCAACTGGTCAGCTGGAGAATAAGGCAAGAATCCGTACCGTACGCAAAGAACTTGCTCGGGCACTCACCATCAAGGGTGAATCCGCTGCGAACTAAGTTTTGTGACGTAGTCTAATAAACCAATTTATCAAGACACTATGAGCGAACAATCTGAATCCGCTAAGAAGCCCGGACTTCGCAAGACTCGCGTCGGCATCGTAACATCAACGAAGATGGACAAGACCATCGTTGTTGAATACATCGCCCGCGTTCCCCATCCTAAGTTCAAGAAGATCGTCAAGAAGAGCAAGAAGTTCTATGCTCATGACGAAGAAGGGAAAGCAAAGCTTGGTGACAAGGTCCGTATCATCGAAACTCGTCCATTGTCCAAGCTGAAGCGTTGGCAGCTCCAGGAGATCATCACCCACTAATTGAGAGTAACAATCAACAACTAGAAGGAGATTTGATACTATGATTCAAATGGAAACTGCTTTGCAGGTTGCTGACAACACCGGCGCTCGTTCCGCTAAGATGATCGGTGTTCTCGGCAAGCGTACTCGTCAAGCACACGTTGGCGACATCATCACCGCACACATTCGCGAATCCATCCCAACAGCATCTGTTAAGAAGGGTTCTGTCGTCCGTGCCGTGGTTGTACGTACAGCTGCTCCTATCCGTCGTGACGACGGTTCTGTCCTTCGTTTCGACAGCAACGCTATCGTTATCATCGATAAGGACAACAACCCACGTGGTACCCGTATCTTTGGACCGGTTGCACGTGAACTTCGTGAAAAGCAATTCATGAAGATCGTTTCTCTCGCTCCTGAAGTTCTCTAAGACTTCGGACGTTTGAACGTCAATTTTGAAGCCCTGCACGCTTAGGTGTGCAGGGCTTTTTGCTACCCATAAGGGGCAATATAAAAGCCACTCAGATTTCCTCCGAGTGGCTTTTATTGATCTATAACTTGATCCGAGAATTAGTCGAGTTCGGTTTCGCCTTCGAAGACGAAGTCAGCAGGGCCCGTCAGGAAGACATCCGTGAAATCGTTTCCAGATTTCTTGAAGCTGACACGAAGGGTATCGCCGCCTTTGACGTCGATAAGGACAGGAGAGGCTGCATTATTAATTGTAGCGTGGATGAGAGCGCAAGCCGTCATGCCAGTGCCACAAGCCAAGGTTTCATCTTCGACGCCACGTTCATAGGTGCGAATAGCGATATGTTGAGGATCGATGACTTCGACAAAGTTGGCGTTGGTTCCAGCAGGAGCAAAAGCTTCATGGTAGCGCAGGTGAGCGCCCATTTCCTTGACGTCAATTTCGTCAATGTTAGGAAGGAAAGTCACTGCATGAGGAACACCCGTATTGATGAAATGAACTGGAGCAGGGACAACGTCATCAGCTTGGACGACATCAAGCTTTAAGGAGTGAGGAGACGTGAGGTTAATCGTCACATTTCCATCGTCTTCAAAGTGAGCATGGATGAGACCAGCAAGGGTTTCAAAGCACAGATCCTTTTCGCCACGCTGAGCGAGGGCATCAGCGAAGCGAGCAAAACAACGTGCGCCATTGCCGCACATTTCGGCTTCACTGCCATCAGCGTTGAAGTAGCGCATCTTGAAGTCGGCTTCAGAACCAGTTGGAGGTTCCACAGCGATAAGACCATCGGCACCAACACCAAATCTACGGTCACAAATAGCTTCGATGGACTCAGCATCCAATACTGCAGACTGAGACAAATCGCGATTATCGAGCATGACAAAGTCATTGCCAGCTCCTGTCATTTTGTAGAAATGAATGATCATAGTTATAAGAAAAGAGTTCGGCTAAATTTGACGCCACTCAGCATGCTTAACTCTGCAGGGTGCGTCAAGCCGATGCTCATTTACATGAACGAATAGGCGTCAATATCCAGAACCGTAGTGACATCATTTCCGGCTTGGAAGTCTACCAACACGGACTTCACCGCATGGGCAATCGTGCGAGCCCTTGATGCTTTAAGGGTGACTTGGTAGCGGAATTGACCATAGGCTTTGGGGATAGGTGCTGGCATAGGGTCAGTGACAGACAACCCTGCAATATTCAATTCCGAGATCCGCTTACTCAAGGTCTGCATGGAAAATTCAGCCAGACGTTCATTGGGGGAACGCACCGTCAGTAGAGCTACGTGAGAGTAAGGAGGAAGGTCAAAGGCACGTCTGATTTCCAACTCCTGTTCTGCAAAACCATCACAGTCGTGGAAACGGGCATATTGGAGGGAAGGGGATTCAGGGGTGAAGGTCTGAATGAGGACTTCACCTTCAAGGTCACCTCTGCCAGCTCTTCCTGCCACTTGAGTGAGGAGTTGGAAGGTTCGTTCGCCAGCCCTCAGGTCAGGTATATACAGCCCCAAATCAGCATTGAGAACGCCTACCAGGGTCACGTTAGGGAAATCGAGTCCTTTGGCGATCATTTGGGTACCAAGAAGGATGTCGATTTTCTTGGCACGGAAATCTCGTAAGATATCTCTCACCGCATTTTTCCTGCGCGAGACATCAGCATCAATGCGAGCAATTCGGGCGGAGTGGAATGTCCTTCGCAACAGCTCCTCAACTTTCTCCGTTCCATATCCCTGGAGTAAGATGTTCTTGGAATGACAATCGGGGCAAGTAGTAGGAGTCAACGCCCGGAAGCCACACATGTGGCAGATCAACCTGTTCTCATCCTTGTGATAAGTCAAAGGCAGGGAACAATGGTTACATGTCATTACAAAGCCACAATCAGGGCACTGTAGAGAACGGGCAAAACCTCGTCGGTTGAGCAATAGGATGACTTGTTCGCCTGAGCCGAGGCGCTTGTCTATAGCCATGCGTAGACGCTCAGAAATGACGCCAGGACCTTGTTTGTTCTTTCCTTCCGTTCGCATGTCCAAAATGCGAATCAAGGGGAGTTTTTGACCGTCTGCACGCTCATCCATGCGTACGAGCTTGTACTTGCCAGCTTGTACATTGGCTATGCTCTCAAGAGAGGGCGTCGCAGAGCCCAAAACAATGGGGCAATGTTCCAACTTTGCACGTAGTACAGCAAGGTCTCTACCGTGGTATCTGGGGGAGCTTTCCTGCTTGTATGAGTTGTCGTGTTCCTCATCGACAATGATCATGCCGAGGTTATTGACTGGCGCAAAGACAGCAGAACGAGGGCCAATGACAATGCGAGCCTTACCGCGACGTATCGCATGCCACTCATCAAATCGTTCACCAGCAGAAAGCAAACTGTGAAGAACGGCCACAGAGCCATCCAATGAAGCAAAGCGCGATTTGAATCGTTGAAGGGTTTGAGGAGTCAGCGAAATTTCAGGGACAAGGATGAGAGCTGATTTGCCTTGGCGAACGACAGCTTCAACTGCTTGTAAGTACACCTCAGTTTTCCCAGAACCTGTTACACCTTGGAGTAAAATGGGCAATGGTGATTCTTCTTGAGTGGTCGCTAAGATCGTATCCAGAGCCTGCTGTTGGCAAGGATTGAGATCTAACGCTTTGCTCTCGACAAATTGTTCATCGGCGCAGGGATCACGATGGACAGCTGTTACTTCAGAAGAAACCCAGCCTTTTTGGGTAAGAGATTTGATCGAGGAGAGAGCGGCAGAACCTCCCAACTCTGATAATGGAACATCATCCCCAGTGGCGACAAGTTGATCTAAGATGGCAGCTTGTCGTGGAGCCTTTGTATAGAGCGCTTCTATTTCTTCCTTGCTCGGTTGTTTGAGGAGATGAATGACCTTGATCGTTTTTTCATTGGTGTGTTCTTGCCGGACCGTTTCAGGCAGAAGACAGCGGATCATTTGCTCGAGAGGAACAACATAGTAATCGGCTGCCCACTGAGCCAATTCCATGAGTTTGGGAGTGATGAGAGGCTCGGGATCAATCAACTTAACGATAGATTTGACCGAATCATCTCCCATTTCCTGGCTAATGGAGAGAACAGTGCCTATCGCCAAACGGTTGCGGAGAGGGACAGAGACTCGGCAACCAGGTTGCACCTCCAGGTCTGCGGGGATGGCATACCTGAGCACCAGATCTGACACTCCATCGACAAGGATTTGTGCGCAGGAAATCAGAGAACCAGATGT
>CAYNVM010000022.1:0-21182 GCA_964400645.1 uncultured Akkermansia sp.
TTGCTTGCCGCTCGACTTGGCGCCGATGTGTGTGTATTTGATTCGAATCCCAAAGCTCCCAATCAATGGCCTGAAGATTTACCATTGGTGTCAGGAGCTACGGAAAAGGATGCTGCTTCCTATGTTGCAGATCTCGTTATCCTTTCTCCAGGGATCGAACCTGATAGCTCTTTTGCTCAAGCTTTCTCGTCCGTTGCCAAAGACACGATGGGAGATCTGGAGTGGTCTTGTCAGTTCTATGATGGTGAGATCATTGCCATTACGGGGACAAATGGGAAGACGACAACGACGGCGTTGATCGAGCACATCATGCAAAAAGCAGGGAAGTCTGTGGTTGCTTGTGGTAACTACGGAGTGCCTGTTTCTGAGGTCTTGATGCGTGATGAGATTCCTGAAGTACTCGCTCTTGAAGCAAGCTCGTTCCAACTGGCTACTGTCCGTAATTTTCATCCTCATGTAGCAATCTGGCTGAATTTCGCTCCTGATCACATGGATCGTTACAAGCGCTTGGAGGATTACTACAACGACAAGGCGCACATTTTCGACAATTTAGGAGCTAATGATTTGGCAGTTGTGCGTGCTGGCGAAACGTTACCTCACATTGCTTCGCCAATTAAGTCCTTCACGACGGAAGGTTTGGAAGCTGATTTGGTAGCCGAGCAATCAGTCATCCGAGAAAATGGCACGGTGATTGCTGATTTAAGCGAATCGGCAATGGCTCAAAAGCATAACGTTGAAAATGCTATGGCTGCTTTCTTAGCATGTCGTCATGCGGGTGTACCTTGCGATTTGATTGTTAAGGCTATTCTGGAGTTTGCGCCTCCCGGCCACCGTTGCGAGTTGGTACGCAAACGCCATGGGGTGACGTGGCTTAACGACTCAAAGGCAACGAATTTGCATGCGTTGGAGGCAGCTTTAAAAGCACAAGATGCGCCAGTGATTCTAATAGCTGGTGGTAAAGATAAGGGACTAGATTATTCATCTTTTGTGCCACTTTTGAAACAGAAAGCTAAGGCCGCTATCGTTTTTGGACAAATTACGGAGCAATTGTATAACGATTTCTCACCAGCTGTACCAACTTCACGAGCAACAGATTTGGCAGATTGCGTCAAGCAAGCAGATGCTTTGGCTCAAGAAGGTGATGTCGTTCTTTTCTCGCCTGGAACATCTTCATTTGATATGTTTTCTGGGTACGTTCAACGTGGCCAAGTTTACCGCGATGCTGTTAATGCTTTAAATTAGTTGTTTATCTTTATCCCATTTTTAAGACCATGAAAGATTCTTTACCAGAAGAGACTCCAAGAGCTCATCGGTCACCCAATCAAAAGAATTGGATGTTCCCCCAACGTCCACAGCGCAGGGGTAAGCTTTATCAGAGCCGTATCAGTGACGAGGATAGCGAAGGTGCTAGCAAGATTGTTGTTCGGATGGTGCTCGTCCTCATCCTTATTCACATCGTTGTTATTGGTGGGGTATGGGTTCGAGGATCCTTGAAGAAGGATGAAACTGGTACGATCGTACAGAACCCTGCCGCTATCGCCGCAACAACTCCTGTCCAAACGCCAACACCTGTTGCACCTGTTACACCCGTGCCAACGCCAGCTGTTGCAACTGTGCCTGAGACACCGGCTCCAACACCTGCCATTCCTGTGGCTGAAGAACCTGCTGCACCAACGCCAGCCGTGGCTCAAGCCCCAGCTGTTGCAGAACCTGCTCCCGTAGCTGTGGATCCTATTCCAGTGGCTGCTGATCCTGACGAATCTGGTGATGACATGGCAGGGCTTCCTGCAGGTCCTGTGCGTCACATTGTTGCCACGGGTGATACGTGGGAAACAATTGCCCGCGATAACGGATGCTCGGTTGACGCCTTGCACAAGGCTAACCCTAATGCCGTGTTAGCTAGTGGCTCATCTCTCCTGATTCCAACCAAGGGTAGTGATCCTTCCAAGGTAGCAGCAACTACGCCAACTCGTCAGGCTCCTACAGGCGAAGTTTACATCCTAAAGAAGGGGGAAACCCTTTCCAAGGTGGGACGCATGTACAAAGTATCTGTTCCTGCTTTGATGAAAGCTAACAACCTCACAGACAACGACGTCAAGAGATTGAAGCCTGGGACAGAAATTAGAATTCCCAAGAAAAAGTGATTTAGCAAAGAGCTGAGTCCCAATCCCTCATGGCCTCTAAAATCGGCATTATTCTCGTCTGGCTTTCCGTGATTGGATTGCTTGTCATTGGCCTCATTATGGTGGCCAGTACGGGAGTATGGGCTGAAGCTGCTGATGAAAAGGGGGCCATGCTCGTCAAGCAGACAACCTTTGCTGTGGCAGGATTGGTTTTGGCTCTGATCCTTTCTTGCGTCGATTATAGGAAATACAGCAAATGGGTGTGGTGGATCTACGGGATCTCCTGCTTCTTGTTGGCTCTTTGCTACGTTCCTGGCATTGGACGCCAGATTAACGGGGAAAGCCGCTGGATTAACGTTGGACTCCAGTTCCAACCTAGTGAATGTGCCAAGATCTGTGTGATGATGGTTTTGGCCCGTTACTACGCGTTGTACAACATGCAGGCCAAGTCTCTCTTCAGAGGATTCATTATTCCTGGTCTGATTTTTGCTCTTCCCATCGGGTTAATTCTTTTTGAAAAGGACATGGGTACTGCTGCAGCTTTAGCTGTGGCTGGAGTCTGTGTGATGTTCGTGAGTGGGTGTAATTTGGCCTATCTCGGAGGAATCTTTTGCCTTGGTGCAGTGGGGTTGGCGATGGTTGTCCAAAACAGTGCCAACCGTATGGAACGTATCCAAGCATGGATGGATTTGGAAACCTACAAACTTGGAGCAGGCTTGCAACAATACCGTGCTCAGATTGCCTTAGGTCGTGGCGGATTCGAAGGCGTTGGCCTTGGGAACAGTGCCGAGAAACACGGATTCTTGCCGTTTTCGCATACGGACTTTATTTTCGCACCATTGGGTGAAGAGTTTGGCTTTATAGGAACATTCTCCGTTTTGCTCGCCTTTTTGTTGATGTTGTTTGGAGGAATCATGATGGCGGTCAATACGAGGGATCGTTTCGGCCGTATTTGGGCGATTGGCATCCTGATGATGATTTTCATGCCAGCGATGTTGAACATTGCTGTGGTGACAGCCGCTTTGCCTAACTCCGGCTTACCTCTACCATTTATTAGCTTTGGGGGCACCAACCTTGTGTTTACTTTAGGTGCCATAGGAATCTTAACTAGTATCCAACGATATTCAGATCCGTTGGGAAGTGAACTCGATATAGACAATAAGCCATCTTCTAAGGAAATCATAAGATTATGACCGACAACAATAAGCCATTAAGTGTAGTTATCGCTTGTGGGGGGACTGGGGGACATTTGTTCCCAGGGATAGCTGTAGCTCAAATTCTCAAGAAGCGCGGCCATCGGGTCACATTGCTGATTTCAAAGAAGAAGGTCGATGCTACTGCTACGGAACAGTATGGGGATTTAGACTTCAGGACCGTTGAAGCCGTAGCTATGCCCAAGATCCCTTCAATGGCGATGTTTGGCTTTGCTCACCGTATGTGGAAAACGTGGCGCTCCTGCAAGAGTATCCTCAAGGAAGTACATGCTGACGTTGTTCTCGGGATGGGTGGGTTTACGTCGTTACCTCCTGTCATTATTGCCAAGCGTATGGGGTGCAGAACCTACGTACACGATTCCAATGCTCTTCCTGGCAAGTCTAATCGTATGGCGGCTCGTTGGTGCAATAGCATTTTGTTGGGAGTTGATGCTGCGGCTCACTACTTTGGCAAAGCTGAGTGCATTGTGACAGGAACACCTGTCCGTGAAGAATTGGAAACACCGATGGATAGGGAAGAGGCCTACAAGATCTTAGGCATCCAACCCAAGAAGAAGTTGGTGCTCGCAATGGGAGGATCCCAGGGAGCCAAGAATCTCAATTCTCTTATCGTCGAGGGGGCGAAACTCTGCTCGGATTTCTGTGAATTTTTAATTATCGCCGGCAAAGCTGACTATGATCGCGTGTGCGAGCTTGCTAAGGGTTTGGATCATGTCCATGTGATGTCTTTCTGCTCTTGCATGGGAGCTGCTTACAGTGCCGCTGACGTTGTTATTTCCCGTTCAGGGGCTTCTAGTTTGACTGAATTGGCTCACCTGGGGAAACCGTCACTGCTTGTTCCATACCCATTTGCTGCGGACGACCACCAAGCCCACAATGCACGAGTATTTTCAGCAAATAAGGCGGCTCGAGTTTGTAGGGAGGAATCATTGACAGGGGAAACAATAGCGAGTTTCCTATCTGAACTACTGACAGATGATACCGTATTGCAGGCCTCTGCTAAGGCTGCGAAAGATTTAGACGTGCCTGATGCTGCAGAACGCATCGCCCATGTTATTGAACAATAACGATCAGATTTAGACATGACTGACAAAGCTCAAGAAGAAAGACTTTTACATTTAAGAGACAGATTGCTGGACCGCGAACACCCTGCTCGAGTCCACTTGATTGGTGTAGCCGGTGCTGGGATGTCAGGCTTGGCCCTGATGCTCCTAGAAATGGGCCACCATGTTAGTGGTTCAGACCGAGTAACGAGTGCTGAGACAGAACGACTTCAAGGCTTAGGCCTTATTTTCTCAACACCTCACACGGCTGTAGCGTTGGATGGCGTGGAATTGGTTATCTTCTCCAGTGCTATCTCGGAAAGCAATGCAACGCTTTCGACAGCTCGTTCCATGAACATTCCGTGCTATCGACGCGCAGAATGTCTTGCAGCTATCCTCAATGCAAAGAAGGGTGTTGTTGTCTCGGGGACACACGGTAAGACCACGACGTCATCTCTTTCTGCCCACCTGTTGAGAGAAGGTCGCATGCGCCCATGCCACTATGTTGGTGCTGAAATCCCTATTTTGGGAGCAAATGCTCACTGGAACCAGGATAGCGAATATTTGGTCGCTGAAGGGGATGAAAGTGATGGGACTCTGGTCAACTATTTGCCCGAACATTCGATCGTCTTGAACATCGAAGCCGAGCACTTGGATCACTATAAGGATTTGGATGATATTAAGAGCGTATTCCGCCGACTTTGCCAACAGACCAGAGGCAAGATCATCTACTGTGCAGCTGATCCTGGAGCCAGTGATGTCTGTTCTGCATTCTCCAATTCCATTTCGTATGGATGGTCAGATGCCAATCTCATTGCAACAGACGTCAAAGAAATGCGTGGGCGTTCCGCCTTCACGATCCTAAAAGATGGTGAAGAATTGGGACGTGTGGAACTAGGTATTCCTGGCCGTCACAATATTTTGAATGCATTAGCGGCTACGGCGTTGGCTCTTGAAGTCGGCGTTGACTTCACAGCTATTGCTCGCGGTTTGGCATCATTCGCAGGAGCTAAGCGTCGCTTTGAAACGAAGTATTTGTCTTCGTCATATCGCATTGTGGATGACTACGGTCATCACCCCACCGAAATCGCAGCAACTCTTCAAACGGCTCGTTCTCTGAATCCTAAGCGTTTGGTTGTCTTGTTCCAACCACACCGCTACACGAGAACGCAACTTCTGTGTGAAGACTTCGGCAAAGTGTTGCAAGTCGCTGACCAAGTCTTTGTCGCTGACGTGTATCCAGCCAGTGAACAACCCATCCCCGGCATCAGTGGTCAGACCATCGTGGACTCCATTCACCGTCACGGCCCAACACCTGCTGTTTACTTGCCCAATTTGTCGGTGGCTCACCATGCCGTCGGTAATTTCATCCGTCCTGGCGACTTGCTCCTGACCTTAGGAGCTGGCAATGTCCACGAATGCGGCAAGTTGATTGCTAATGATCTGGGCTTGCTCGAAGAAATGTTGCGCGATGCAGGTCCTCAGGTGTCTGGACGTCTCTACGAACCCATGCGCAAGCACACGACAATGGCCGTTGGCGGATGCGCTCAGTTTTGGTTGGAACCCCAGACCGTCGATGCTACGTCGATTGTCGTCAACTTCTGCCGTGACCGCAGTATTCCCGTGCGCATGATTGGTCGTGGATCAAACGTCATCGTTCGCGAAGGCGGTATTCGTGGGGCTGTTGTTCATCCCGATGGCGGTGAATTTGATGAATTGACCGTTGCTGATGATGGCACCATTGAAGCGGGTGCTGGCGTTCGACTCAAGAAGATCGCTGGAGCGGCTGCTCAGGCGGCTTTGCCAGGCTTTGAATGGATGGATGGAATCCCAGGCAACGTGGGCGGTAGCCTCCGTATGAATGCAGGTTCGATGGGGCAGTGTATGAAGGCCCTTTTGGTTTCCGTGACGAGCCTAGAGGAAGATGGATCCATTCGGACACGCAGTGGCGATGAACTTTCTGCCGTTTACCGTTCCATTCCCGAGTTGGTCAATAACTTCGCTCTGAAGGCAACCTTTAAGTCTCCAGTGGTGGAAGAAGGGGAAGAACCTGTAACCAAGGAAAGCATTACTGAGAAAATTGAAGCAAGCCGTAAGTGGCGCCGTGCTATGCAACCTATTGGCAACAGTGCTGGCTGTATCTTCAAGAACCCAGAAAGCATTCCGGCAGGGAAACTCATTGATGAATTGGGACTGAAGGGGACATCAATTGGCGATGCCTACATTTCTGACGTCCACGCCAATTTCATCATCAATCGTGGTAATGCACGGGCTACCGACGTTACAGAACTCATCGACTTAGTTCGAAAGAAGGCTCTTGAGGAACGAGGAATCGAGCTGAAGAGTGAAGCGCAAGTCATCGGAGACCGTGAACCTCAATTCTGATTTTTTACTATGAAGCTGACAAAAGATACGAATATCGCCGTGTTAATCGGTGGACCTGGTTCTGAACGTGAAGTCTCACTCGTTTCTGGACGCGCCGTTGCCCAGGCTCTTCGTGATGCAGGTTATACGCACGTAACGGAAGTCGATGTGACTTCGGAAGATTTGGTTCTCCCAGAGAACACAGAATTGGCTTACAACGTTATTCACGGTACTTTCGGTGAAGACGGCAAGCTCCAGAGCATTTTAGAAGCTCGAGGAATCCCCTACACGGGTGCAGGTTCGGCAAGTAGCGAAATCGCTTTCGACAAGGTAAAGACGAAAAACGTATTCCTTGCAGCTGGCGTTCCTACACCTAAGAGTGAAGTGTTGGACTGCTCCGCAGGCATTGTTCGTCCTTCCCTCCCATTGCCACTCGTGATTAAGCCTGCTTGTGAAGGATCTAGCGTTGGTGTGCACATCGTCACCAAGGAAGAAGATCTCATGCCTGCTTTGGAAGATGCCACGAAGTTTGGCAAAGAGCTTCTGATTGAAGAATTTGTTCAAGGCAAGGAATTGACTGTCGGTATTTTGGCAGGTGAAGCTTTGCCTGTGATCCATATTTGCCCACGTTCAGGGTTCTATGACCTTAAGAACAAGTACCCATGGATGAACCAAGGGGGAGGCACGGACTACATTTGCCCTGCAGATATCACGGAAGAAGAAACAGCCGTTGTACAAGCGGCCGCATTGGCTGCCTATAAGGCAGTGGGTACGGAAGTCTATGGTCGCGTGGACGTTCTTTTACGCGATTCTGACAAGAAGCCTTTTGTCCTTGAAATTAACACTATTCCAGGCATGACTCCTTCGAGTCTTTTGCCTAAAGCAGCGAAGGCCGTTGGTTGGACCTATGAAGGTCTTTGCGAACGCATCGCTGAGTTATCCTTAGCACAACCACGAGGTTAACAGAACGTCATCTCCTGAGCCCAAGATTTGGGCTCAGGAATCAATCGTCCGAGCCCCCAACTCTCAAAAGCAATGAGTGAATACAATCCAAATCGTCACAAGAGGACAACGGGAGTATCACCATTGTCTAAAATCCCCAATGAGACCTTTAATCTTGTGGCCTCTATCTTTCGTTCTAGGGATGACGAGTGCCGTGGGGTTTTCGGACGAGTGATAAAGAAGCGTATCATCTGGTACTTCCAAGCTCGCTTGGTACCCATCGTCAAGCTGTGCTTGTTGCTTCTATTTTTTATTCTCTTGGGGAACGTCCTATGGACGGATTACATCTCTAAGAGCGAGGGCTTTGCCATCAAAGATGTCGAGTTCCTGAGCAATGGCATCATCCAGGAAAGTACAATCTGGAAAATGATGGGCGTGGAGGAACCTGAGATCTCTCTCTTGTCGTTTGATATCGATGCGGCAGAGAAGAAGTTGATGGAATGTCCTGCTATCAGTCACGTGACCTTGCGCAAAGATTTCCCTGATAAGCTTTGTGTGGAAGTCGATGCACGAGTCCCTGTTCTTTGGCTAGAATGCCCAGATCTGGGGATACGAGCCCACGACCTCGAGAATGGGCTTCTCGTTGATTCGACAGGGATCATTTTTCCTTATATGAAGGGGCTGACCATTGACGAAGAAAAGTTACCCGTTTTGTTGGTCAACTCCATAGACAGTATCCCTGTTGACCTTAAACAGCCAATTTCTTCCCAAATGGGAGCAGTAAAATTGGTGACCTATTATCAGCGCAAGGCTAAACCTGACAGCCCTACCATCTTGAGCATCTCCAAAGTGAAGGAGTGGGCGTATCTCGTTAACTTTAGCGATGGTTCAATGGCTACGTTTGAGGCCAATGAATTGGTTATTGAGAACCAAGTCGACAAATACCTCATTGTCGCTCCACATGCTCAAGATCGTGCTCGTGAAACGAATACAAAAGTGGATCGTATCAATCTGATCCCAGAGGTGAACGTCCCCGTCAATTTCCGCAAGAATACGGATCCTATTCCCGTGGCTGAGCCTGTTGAGGAATAATGGCTAGATTAAGACTGGGGATTACTTAGATTTTCCAGTCGACAGGGATCTTTTCGAATTCCCCATTTGTTCTACTATCGTAGAGGACATATCCGTTTTCGACGCCAAATCGGTGGACGTCGCGCGTGACTTTGACGTCGTAACAGCAGTATCTGGCAATGGACAACAATGGCTCAGGATTACCTGTGCTTTCATATTCTGCCCACCATTCGAGAGCCTGAGTCCCTTCTGCTGTTTTGGTGTGCTTTAAGGATGCCTTGGCAACGGAGTCTAGCTTAAGTCGAATGCCAGACTGTTCTTCGAGGTACTTGCAGAGATCCAGATTCCTGGTGGTATCCGCCATGCTCCACATATCGTAACCTTGTAGGACGCCGTAATCGAAGTTGATGTGATTGTACCCGACGACGAGGTCAGCACGTCGCAGTTGGTTAATCAGATCCATGACTTCCTCTTCGCGGTAGATGATATACTTATCTAGAGCTGTTGAGTAAGTGACACCAATCGACAGCCGCATTTTTTCAGGATGAGACCAGCCTCCAACTTCGGCAGCTGAGTAGCGAGTTTCCAAGTCGAAATAGACGATATCTTGCATGCGGTTGTGTCGGATTGAAGGATTTTAAGGCGATCTCTCAACGTCGCTCTTGCCCGTGGACAAGGTTTTACATCAGAATGAGCTCGTAATGAAACCCAATTTTCACATAGTTCTTTTCCATCCAGAGATCCCACATAACACTGGTGCTGCAGGGCGTCTGGCTCTGGCGACAAATTCTCGCCTACACCTGATTCGACCTCTTGGGTTTAGTCTCGACGAAAAGCATTTGCGTCGGACAGGGCTAGATTATTGGCCTAAGGTGGATTTGAGGTTGTGGAATTCTCTCGAAGAACTGCAGGCTTCAGCGGAGCCTGGTAGCCGTTTTTGGTATCTCACTACAAAGGTCGAACACCCCTATTGGGATGCACCCATAAAGCAGGGGGACTACTTCGTTTATGGACCCGAATCCAAGGGCCTCCCCGAATCGCTCTTGGAAAAGAACTTGGAGTCATGTTTGACGATCCCCATGCCAGGCACGGAGGTCAGAAGTCTCAATCTATCCACAACAGTGGGGATTGTCCTCTACGAAGGAATGCGCCGATTGATGGCTTAATTCTGATTCACTGGTAAATAAAAAAGCTCTCATCGAAATGAGAGCTTTTTTACTATTGTTACTTATGTTGGGAAAATTGGCAACGAGTACGGGATTCGAACCCGTGTTGCCCGCGTGAAAGGCGGGAGTCCTAGGCCTCTAGACGAACTCGTCGTTGCGGGGCGCAGTAAACAGGAATGTCAGCTATTAAGCAAGAACTTTTTTACAAAAATTGTTCAGATTTGATAGTTTCTCTTTCCAAAGATGGCAGAACCGACGCGAACTAAGGTGGCACCTTCTTCGATAGCTGCCTCGAAATCATGGCTCATTCCCATGGAAAGTTCAGGCAAATGTGCTCCAAAGGTCGTTTGAAGTTCATCTCGGAGTTCGCGCAAGGTGCGGAAGTAGGGCTTGGCATCATTAGGATCATCCACAGGAGGAGGAATACACATGAGTCCACGGATGTTGAGGTGCTTCAAGTCCTGGAAGGCAGACCAGTTGTCGCGTAGCTCATCCACTTCCATCCCGAATTTAGACTCCTCACCGCCCACGTGGATTTCTAGTAGGATGTCTTGCACAATGCCCATTTCAGCCGCCACAGAGTCCATGTAGGTGGCTAACTTGAGAGAATCAACCGACTCAATGACGGAGAACTTGCCGAGAGCCTTTCGCACTTTGTTATGTTGCAACGGTCCAATAAGATGCCATTGAGCATCTTCAGGCAAAAGTGGCATTTTTTGCAAAGCTTCTTGGACTCGGTTTTCGCCGAAGATACGTTGCCCGGCTTGATAGCAAGCGAGAGCATCCTCTGCGGGGAAAGTCTTACTGACGGCAACTAGCGTTACTGATTGTTGTGAACGGTTGGCTCGTTCCTCGGCGCTGTGAATGCGCTCTTGGATTTCGTGAAGTTGTGAAGCGATGGACATAACTCAGTTGATAAAGGGGCGGTGAGGTGCATACGACAAAATAGCATGCATGGGGGACATCTGTTTGAGCAGTTGATGCCAGAGCAGTTCGTTGTGGCGGAGTCTCAACAAGCTGAGATTCGGGCGAGTCACAATCCAGAAGCCGTTGTTCAGCTCATTTTCCAGTTGGTCAGGAGCCCATGCGGCATTGCCAACGTAGGCATGAACAATGGCATGTTCCTCTTCCATGAGTTGAGTGACCCGCTTTGTAGAAATGTGCGTGCTGATTTTGATGGAGTCTTCCTCTTTGTAGAAGGCTCCAAAGGAGAGTTCCTTCACATCAACGGGACCACCGATATGCACTCGTACATTGCGCAACATTTCAGGGATGGACTCCTCGCCACCAATGCCATCAACCGTCTTGTTGAGAGGCCTATTGAGGACAATTCCCACCGCTCCCTCGTCAGGTGAATAACGCGCAATGTAGACGACGGAATGGTCAAAGATTTGACTGTTAATAATGGGACTTGCCAAAAGAAGAGCTCCTTTGAGTGGTATCTTGCTCATGGATTCCGAAAGGTTCGTGATTGAGGGTCCTGTCTAGAAGTAGCCTATTTGAAAGATGGAATCTATTCAACTCTCCGACAGTATCAGAAGTCAGTTTGTTATGATCTAAAAGTGTGACTGCTTTTCCTTAGGATACAACAGAAAAAAGATCGGCAACAATCTCATCGACGAGAAGACGTCCTCTCCCTATGAGGCGCAGACGTGGCTCTTCTGGGGCAGGGAGACTAAGCCCTTCCAAGGTCAGTTGGTTGGCGTGTACGATTTCTGCTAGCCCTTCCTCTTGGATGGCACTTAGGAATTGGTCTGTCCCTTTGGGAAGCCAGGAGAGCTCTACGCCAAGATCAGTACGCAGGAGTAAAGCCACTCGTTCCAGTTGCACATCTGAAGCACTCAGTTCCTCCTGATCAGTCTTAGGAAGACCGCAGGCCAACGTCTCATTGATGTATTGCTTCGTGTCGGCACTGTTGCGGTAGCGGACTCCTTGAATAGTACCCACAGCCCCAGGACCTATGCCCAAGTAGTCGTCGCCTAGCCAATACCCCATGTTATGCTTGGAGTAAGCTCCTGGCCTCGAGAAATTAGAGGTTTCGTAATGTCGGAAGCCAGCGTTAGTCAGAAGTTTATCCGCAAGGATGAAGTACTCGCTGTCAGCGTCAGGATCGCTCTGGAAGTCGCCCGACACGAGACTCTTGAAGAACTCCGTGTCTTCTTCATAGGTCAGATTATACGCAGAAATGTGGTCAGGTTGGCAGGCAATGGTCTGTTCAAGGGTCTGACGCCACAGTTCGATCGATTGCCCCGGGATGGAGAACATGAGGTCGACGTTGACCTCGGGAATACCAGCCTCACGCAACAGGCGGATGGATTCCAAGGCTTGCTCGGCAGAGTGGGTACGTCCTAGCAGTTGAAGAATGTGAGGATCCCAGGACTGCACGCCCAAAGAAACGCGAGAGATGCCGAGTTGCTTCCAGGTTCTAGCTTTTGCTAGCGTGAAGGTGGCAGGATTGGCCTCAAACGAGAATTCATCCAGTTTATCCAAGGGAAGAAGCTCTCGGATTCCCTCGACCAGATGGGTGAGATGTTTGTCAGAGAGCATAGATGGCGTCCCTCCTCCCATGTAGAGCGTAAAGGCTTCTCCCGGGCGAGATGGTTGCAGTTGGCTAAGCCTCGACTTGAGCTCAGTAAGGAGAGCTTCAATGAAAGCCCGCATGTCCGTGTTGGCAGGCGTATGCTTGTAAAACGAGCAGTACGGACAGATGCGGTGGCAGAAGGGGATGTGGATGTAGATGTGCACGGGTACTAGTCAGAAAAAGAGGGCCGCCAACGAGTGGCGACCCTCAAAGCATTCTTGGACAGAGGGATTACTTCTTGTGAAGACCGTTCACGAAATCATCTTTCTGCTTATCGAGAAGAGTCATCATGCGAGTCTTTTCAGAGTCACCGGCCAACTTCATGTAGTGCTGAGTGACACAGTCATAGAATTCCGTGATCTTAGCACTATTGTCCTTAGGCTTCCATTGGAGGTCAGGAGGGCATTCATCAATCATCTTCTTGAGCCACGGCACAGATTCGTCCTTAGGCAACACCATGACAGCCGCATTGATTTCCAACGTGAGTTGTTCAGGCGTAACCTTAGGTTGCTTCTTATTCTTGCTGTTAGACTTGTAGAAGCGAAGGACTTCCTTGTAGCCGTTGTCAACGCTTTGAACGATAGGCTTGGAGCCTTGAACCTTAGCCAAGGCAATTTGACGACCTTGTTCGGGTTCTGGATAACGGTTCTTGGCGGCTTCCTTCTTCATCCAATCCAAGGTCTTATTCCACTGCATCTTGTTGTAATCAGGCAATGGTTGATCCATGGACATTTCGATCAAGGCTGCAATGAGTACGTCCGTGTATTCCTTGGCCTGGTCGTTGAGTCGATCCTTGAAGTTGCCATCGGCTTTACCCAACCTCGAATTGCTCTTGGGCTTCTGCCAGAGGTTAGCCGTGCGAGAACCTTCAGGGATCAGCTTGTGGATGTCATCAATGGTAGCAATGGCGGCAGGCAGGTTTTCACCACGCTTGTCGAAGAGAAGATACCAAGCATCCGTGTAGAAGGGGTTGGTCTTCAGGATCTGCATGATCATGTTTTCCTGGAGAGGTGATTGCTCATTCTCTTCCATCATCATCTTGTAGATGCTCATGGCCAGACGACCATTTAACCAACGTTCTTCAGGTAGGTTCAAACTGGCAGCAATGCCGTAGTGGTATTCACCTGCACCCCCACGCTTCGTCGTGGTGTCGCGCATATACAGAGGCCCTGTCGTCACCTTCACTGTATCGACCGATTGGTCGACGGTAATGGTGCAACCGCCAGCATTGTAGTGGAAGGTCATCAGGTTCCCGTGGCCAGGCTGACCGGCGGGCGGTGAAGGACTACCCATAGCAATCTGCGAGTCACGAGCAAGCAGAGACATGGTACCGCAAACGCCACCTACGTGGAGGCAACTTGGGTATGACTCATTGTTCCACTCAGGCATGGGATCCATGGCGTAGAGGGCCGGGGGCTTGTCGTCTTTGTCCATGCGGTAGTGACCGTAGCGGACAACGCGGCTTCCACCGAATTCTGCGGACATTTCAGGGTGCTTGCCGAGATACATGTCCCAGACATATTCGCATTCGCGGATGGGGCGGGTTTCGCTCAAGGGCAACATGGCCATCCATGGCGTGCAGTCAAGGGGAACACCATCCCACTGGACAGACTTACCATTTACGTCGCGCATCTTATTGACGGTCTCATACTTGTCGACCAAGTAGAGGAAGAAGTCGGCAGGGGGAGGGAAGGCGTCACGCTTGCGGCGAACTTCACCCTTGCGAGTCATGTATTCGCGCAACATGGAGTGGAGGTTGCCTTCGGTGACACCCTTGCTAGCGAGAGCAGCAACCGTTTGTTTCTGAGCGACCCAAGCGTCCTTGGCAGTCATCTTCTTAGAATCGAGATATTTCTCGACGGCTTCATAGACATCGAGGTCAACAGAAGCTGGGTTTTCGCTGTAGACGTTGATGGGAGGCTTTCCTGCGATGAAGAGGTCAGCAGGAGAGGCCCAACCCTTGGAAGCGGAGGCCAAGTCGTAGTAACGTTGGTGATACTTACCTTCGCGACCCATGTCATAGCTACCCATACCAAACATGCGGCGTCCAATAGCGAAGGCAATGACCAACTGATCGTACTTCGTAGCTTTATCGCCGACTGCATTGATCAAAATGTCGGCATTGGTGGCCACACTTGGATCGGGGGGATAATACGTAGCAAAGATTTCTTTCTGGTGCTTCGTGTCCTTCATCCACTTCTCGAAAGCAGGTGAGAACTGACCGCCACGAGACGTGACGTATTCGCGGACGAAGCGTTCGGCGTACTTCGTGTAAGCCTCGAATGTACCCTTAGTCATCGTGCCATTGGCCTTGGTGACCATGGCAATGACATTCTTCTTAAGCTTCTGAAGATCCTCGGTGGGTTCGTAGGTCTTTTCAGGTTCTTCTTCGACGATGGGTTCTGGTTCTTCTTCTGGGGGTTCTTCCTGAACGATTTCAGGTTCTTCGACGACCTCAGGTTCAACCTCCTTGACCACTTCAACAGGCTTCGGAGCAGGCTTGTGCTTCTTTTCCTGAATGATGACCGTTGGCTTCTTTGCGACAGCTACAGGCTTTTCTTCAGGTTCTTGAGTAAGTACTTGGTAGCCGATGATACCAATCACGGCAACCAAGCCCAGAAGAACAAAAGGCATGACCCCAATGCCACTCGACTTCTTTTTGCCCAATTTGATGGGAGCCTTTCTGGCTCCAAGAGCAGGCTTGGCACCACGTGAGGCACCAATTTTTGCCTTAGGTTGGGCAAGTGCTCGTTTGGCAGAGGCAATAACTGGAGTCTTGCTTTCAGAAATGACGAGATAGCTCGTTCCATTAGTAGAAAGTTCCGTGCCTTCAGACGCAAAGGATTGGTCAAAGACAGCCTTAGCCTGAGCCAAATCAGCAGGGTCTTGGCAGTGGAACTTAATGGCGCCCGTTTGTTCTGAACGGACAGCAAGATTTTGAGGGCAGAATTCACGCAGACGTACTTGATCGCCTTCAGGAGAAACGGCGGTGTAAACGTGATAGGTATCCGTTGATTCTTCAACTGATGTGATGCGGTATCCGTCCAATAGAAATTGTTCGGGAAGTGGTGGGGCGTTCAGAGACATGTGAAGAATGGGAATATTTGCAACGCAAATACCAAATTTGGGCTCAACTTACAATCTTAAAAATCCTAGCAAACCGTGAGAGTTAGATAAGATCCAATCCTTTGTTTTCTAAGGAGAAAAGCATTAAAATAATAAAGATCTTGCACGGTCAATGTGTCATGACAAAACGTGCGACTGGAAATGTTGCCATCCCCCTTGTGCGAGCTCCTCAGAATGGCTCAGAGGATTTGTGATTCGCCCAATAAGGGTTAGGGGGACATCGGTGCGTTGGCGGAATTGATCGATGAGAGCCAACTTGCTTTCAGGGATGGTCAGGAGTAGTTCGTAATCTTCACCATCACGGAGAGCTTCGTCGGTTGTAACTCCTTTGTGACAAGGTAACTTATCTAGGTCTAAGTGGAACCCTACTTGCGAGGCTTTGGCTAGTCGAGGGAGGTCTTGAGCCAGACCATCGGAAAGATCCATCATCGCCGAGGGAATCTGGAGTTCACGGAGGATCTTGCCTTCATTGACCCGAGGCGTGAAGAGAAGATGGCGTTGCGAAGGGAAGGAACCACCAAGAGCTCCCGTCACAGCAATGAAATCACCCACTTGCGCCGTGGAACGGAGAATCGCCTCGCCGTTGGGGACGGATCCAGTGAGGGAGATATTGACGATGAGTGAATCAAAGGGCAGAGACGAGGTTTCTCCTCCAGCAATGGCCACATCCCATTCACGCGCCAGTTCGGTGAGCCCCGCATAGAGACGCTGAATATCGTCGACTGGGCGTTGGGAATGCACAAAAAGCGTCACCAAAGCTTGTTCGGGGGTTCCACCCATGGAGGCAATGTCGGAGAGGCATCGAGCCAACGCCTTCCTGCCGACGAGCTCAGGTGGGGTTTCACGAGTGAAATGGATTCCCTCAACCACGCAGTCGGTTTTGAGAAGAAGATCGTTTGGCGATCCCTCTTGGCGAACTACGGCACAGTCGTCTCCAGGTCCAACGAGCAGGTCTCGTCTTTGTGGTAGATCCTGCAGAAGTTGGGCAAGCAAGTCGTTCTCGCCAAAGTCACAAAGTCGTGGAAGGGAAGATCCCATGAGAGCAGAAGTTAATCACCGAAAAAAGAGTAGAGAACCGTCAGGAGATTGAAGACTGTATGAATCGCAATGGGGACGGCGATCGTCTTAGAGCGTTCATAGCTCCAAATGAGGATCAAACTCAATACAGCCAACGGAATGACATGGGCAATGCTCGCGTGCGCTAACCCAAAAATCAAAGACGTGACGATGGCGGCAAACCAAAGATTCGTTCCTCGCTTGAGAATGGGGTAGATGAATCCACGGAAGCAGAGCTCCTCGGCAACGGGTGCAATCAGAACTGCAGAAATTCCAATGGCCAGTCTAACTCCCAAGGGGCCTTCGCAGAGTTGTGTCACGGAGCTCTGAAGCTCGGGTGCTTGGAACCATTGACTCAACGCCTTCATGACGCCCAATTCGACGTAGAGTCCGTTGAACGCAAGGGCTATGCAGAGACTGTAGCAGATGATCCCAAGGTACGTCAGGAGCGATATGCCTAGCTGTTGGCGAGAGTCTCGAGACAGGATCGCCTTAACCGGGAATTCGTTGAGGACGAGCTGATCTTGTCGTCTGCGATGTATTAAGACGAGAGAGATCGCAATGAGAATGATGCTCGACGCGACGACATTGTAGACAATCGGATTATTCGCCGAGGTTTCATTGGCCCCAGAGGTTGGGGTTGCTCCGTTGTGGAGCAGGTGGGACAGAAAAGCGGTTAATGGGGTGAGCGAAAAGAACAAGATCAACAGGCCAGAGATGATGGCATCTCTGACCGGGATCTTGTTGATTTGAAGACCAGGTTGAGGTCCTTGTGAGGCAAACAGACGAGAGCGCAACAGGAGCACAACTACAGTAATGAGCAGAAGGCTCCCGGTAAACGCAGAGATGGTGTATGCTTCTAGTTCGCTCATTCCTTTTCGCTGATTAGTATCCCATTCGCATAGGATGCTGGCAAGGCGTAAGGAACGCCAGGGCGCAGGGTAGGCAGACCGCTGTTGCCCAAGGAAACAGAGATGTTTTTCGGAGCTTTGCTCTCCATAGAAATGGCACTCAGGATGTCCGTGAACGGAGATTTTTCGCTCAACAGAAGAACGCGTGGAGTGGATTGAGCGTGGGTGAGTTGCTGAGCCTTGCTGACGGCATCGCGGAAGTAGCCCAATTGGTCGACGAGCCCCACTTCTTTAGCGGCATCGCCCGAGAGAACACGGCCATCAATGGCATGTTTTTGTTCAAGGGTTTCGCGATTGAGTTTACGGCCTTCGCAGACAATATTCACGAAGCGATCATAGGTCTGCATGACCATGCTTTGGATGTAGGCGCTTTCGTCATCGCTCATGGGGCGAGCTCCAGACATCATGTCCTTGAAGTCACCGCTCTTAAAGACCTGAGGTTTGATTCCCAACTTGCCGAGACCTTCTTCGTAGTTGATGCCCGCAATGATCACGCCGATGCTACCCGTCCATGTGTTCGGGTTAGCGATGATCCAGTCGGCTGGGGCTGAAATGTAATAGCCACCAGAGCAAGCCATGGTACCCATCATGACAACAACGGGCTTACCTGCGGCTTGGACGCGTTTGACGGCATCGTAAACCACGTCCGTTGCGGTGACTTCGCCCCCAGGAGAATCGATGCTGAGGATGAGGCTACCGTACTGATTATTATTGGCGACGTGTTCGAGGAGTCGCACCAAGGTGGCACTGCCAGCCGACGAATTGGTGGAGTTACCACCGCCGATGGCACCGTTTACTTGGATCACAGCGACAGCGGGAGAAGTTGCGTCGCCAGGGGAAACCTGAGTCGTGGTGATGTTAGCCAATTTTTTGGTAGGCATGTACTCGACAACATCATCTTCAGAGACGCTTTTGACGAGAGACCCCAGGCCGTAGGAGAACAGGATGATGAGGGCAAGGCCACCCAGGAAAAGAATGACGATGGACGTGAGACATCCAAACAGGAAAGGAGACGTCCTGCCCGAAGTGCGTGGAGCGGGAGTGTAGGGAGGAGGCGTCTGCGGAGCAGGTGTCGGTTGAGGGGTAGGAACCGAATTCGATGGAGATTCTTCGGACATAGTCATCACTTTAGACATCACCCCCATAGCTTCAAGAGGAAAATCTCCGCCAGATTACCTCCAAATAGGGAAATCCTAGGGGTACCTCATTCTTTGCTCTTCAGAAGATAAAAGTGGTGCGAATATCACTGATTATCATAAACAAATGTTTGCGGAGCTATCAGACTCTCTTAAATAGAAAGCTGATGAACTAGATTCGCATTGATTGGAGAGGGCCATTTGAGCCATAGTCATTTCATGAAACGACTTGATCAACTGACGGCATTCCTGAAGTTCCCGAGCATTTCCGCACAGGCAGGACATGCAAGTGATGTCGACGATTGTGCCGATTGGCTCGTTGCCAAGCTGTCCTCGATGGGTTTCCAAGCCAAGAAAACGCCGACGAAACAGCATCCGATTGTAACAGCTGTCGGTCCTCATGTGCCAGGCAAACCCACGGTTCTGATCTATGGCCACTACGACGTGCAGCCCGTTGATCCCATGGCCGAATGGAAGTCTGATCCTTTTTCTCCCGAAGTTCGCGATGGTCGCCTGTATGCTCGTGGCGCCTCTGACGACAAAGGCGAAATCATGGCTCATTTGTTAGGTGTCGAAGAGCTCATGGAACAGGAAGGCGGTACGCTTCCCCTCAACGTGAAGTTCATCTTCGAAGGCGAAGAAGAAATCGGTAGCCTCAACCTTCCCGAGTTCTTGCGCACTCACAAGGACGAACTCGCTTGCGATGTCGTCGTCGTTTCTGACACAGGCATGGTGGCCCCCAATACGCCGACCATTTCCTATGGTTTGCGTGGTGTCGCAGGACTCGAAGTCGTCGTTCACGGCCCTGAAGCTGATCTCCACTCGGGCATTTTCGGTGGAGCTGTTGCCAATCCTGCTCGCGTGTTGGCAGACCTCATCAGCAGTTGCTATGACGCCGAAGGTCACGTTGCGGTTGAGGGATTCTACGACGGCGTTGATCCCTTGGCTACTTGGGAACGCAACATGTGGGCCAACCTGCCAGGGATGCATAACGACGAATTGGCCGCTCTGGTGGGCGTTCCTGCCTTGGCTCCAGAAGCTGGCTACACGGGTGCTGAATGCATCTATGCACGTCCAACACTTGAAATCAATGGCATGGGCGCTGGCTACATGGGCGAAGGAAGCAAGACCATCATCCCCTCTTCCGCCTTTGCTAAAATCACTTGCCGATTGGTGCCTGGCCAAGATGCCACACGCATCCAAGCCTTGCTTGAAGCACACCTGAGCAAACATGCGCCCAACTCTGTTCGCCTCAGCTTCCACCGCCAGCACACGAGTGCGCCTTACCTCTGCGATCCCAATTCAGCATTCAGCAAGGCTGCTCAAGAGGCATTGACCGAGACCTTTGGTACAACGCCTGTCCTGCTCCGAGAAGGCGGTAGCATCGGCAGTATCACCGAGTTCAAGGACGTCTTGGGCGTCGACAGCTTGCTAATTGGCCTCTGCTTGCCAGATGCTCGCATCCACTCCCCCAATGAAAACATCCCCGTTGACTTGTTCAACAAGGGCGTCGAAATGAGCCAAAACCTTCTCCGCCGTTTGGCACAAGTGAAGTTCTAGTCGCTGACTCAACCCATGCAGGCCGTTTCTGTCACCAACTTGCACAAACAATTCCTCACGCCATGGGGACGTCCTGGGGTTTATGCCCTCAAAGGAGTCTCCATGGAAATTGAGGCAGGGCAGGTATACGGCCTCATCGGTCCCAATGGTTCGGGCAAGTCGACGCTGATGAAGGCGCTTCTCGGCTTGCTCAGACCGACGGAAGGTTCATGCTCCATCTTTGGCATTCCCTCAACGGATCCTGCGAGCCGAGATGACGTGGGCTTCCTTCCTGAAAACCCTTACTTCTACAAATTCCTGACGGGGAAGGAAACCGTGGCTTTCTACGGCAAGCTCTGTGGATTGCGTGGAGCCTCTCTCCGCAAGAAGGTGGATGAACTCTTGTATTTGGTCGGCTTGGAGGATGCCGCCGATCGACGTCTGGCTGGCTATTCCAAGGGGATGCTCCAACGCATTGGCTTGGCTCAGTCTCTCGTCCAAAATCCTCGTTTAGTTGTCCTTGACGAGCCGACCGCTGGCGTCGACCCCATCGGCGCATTGGCTATTCGCCAGATTATTGAAAACCTCAAACGTCAGGGCATGACGGTCTTCCTTTGCTCTCACTTGTTAGAGCAGGTCCAAGAGGTGTGCGACCGCGTCGGCATTATCTTCAAGGGCGTTATGATTGCTGAAGGCACTGTTGATGAGCTGACTCGTGACTCGGAACGGACGGAAATCCTCCTCAACCACGCCTCCCCTGAATTGGTCGCTCAACTCAAATCCCTTGTTGAGTCTGATCCCTCGGCCCAATGGATCAAATCGGGCAACCCTAATAATTCCCTCGAACACGTCTTTTTGGATCGATTAGGAAAACTTGCTGACAGTAAGAGCAACGAATAGTGCGACCGAG